>DASTXN010000021.1:0-18007 GCA_035765515.1 Jatrophihabitantaceae bacterium
CCAGTGGTGCACGGCGTGCGCGTCGCGGCCGCGGCCGGCTGCCGGACGATCGTGCTGACCAACGCGTGCGGCGGGCTGCGTCCGGGCATGGCGGTCGGCGACCCGGTGCTGATCAGCGACCACCTGAACCTGACCTGGCGCACCCCCCTGGTCGGGCCACGCTTCGTCGATCTCACCGACGTCTACTCGCCGCGATTGCGCGGTCTGGTGCGCGAGATCGACCCGTCCATCAGCGAGGGCGTCTACGCGATGTTCCCCGGGCCGCAGTACGAGACACCGGCCGAGGTGCGCATGGCCGGCGTCCTCGGCGCGGACCTGGTCGGCATGTCCACGGTGCTCGAGGCCATCGCGGCGCGGGCCGAGGGCTGCGAGGTACTCGGGATCTCGCTGGTCACCAACCTGGCCGCAGGGCTCGGGGAAAAGCTCGACCACGAGGAGGTGCTCGCGGCCGGCCGCGCCAGTGCCGAGCGCATGGGCCGGCTGCTCGGCGAACTGGTGCCGCAGCTATGAGCACCGTGCTGCTGACCGGGGCGGCCGGCTTGATCGGCACCGCGTTGCGCGAACGGCTACCGGCGCTGGGCTGGACGGTCCGTCCGTTCGACCGCGAACCGGTGGACGGCGAGCCCGCCCGCGACGTCACGTCCGCCACCGACCTGGACGCCGCCGTCCCCGGCGTCGACGCGATCGTGCACCTGGCCGGGGTGCCCACCGAGGTGCCGTGGCCGGTGATCCGTGACACCAACGTCGAGGGCACCTTCCGCGTGTTCGAGGCGGCGCGGCGGCACGGCATCCGGCGGGTCGTCTTCGCCTCGTCCAACCACGCGGCCGGCTTCACCCCGCTGCCGGACGGCGGCACGCTGCCGGCGGACACCCCGCCGCGCCCGGACACCCTGTACGGCGTGAGCAAGGCCTTCGGCGAGGCGCTCGGCCGGTACTACGTGGACCGGTACCAGCTGCAGGTCGCCTGCCTGCGCATCGGGACGTTCGCGCCGACGCCACCGGACCGGCGCTCGCTGGCGACCTGGCTCTCGCCGGATGACTCCGCGCGGCTGGTCGACTCGTGCCTGCGCACCCCCGACCTGGACTACGCCCTGTTGTGGGGGATCTCCGCCAACACCCGGCGCACCTGGTCGCTGGCCGAGGCGGAGCGGCTCGGGTACCGCCCGCAGGACGACGCCGAGGCGTACGCGGACTCGCTGGGCGAGGAGCCGTCCCACCCGTCTGACGCGTTCGTCGGCGGCGGCTACACCTCGCCCGGTTTCGGCATCGACGAGGTCGCGGCCCGTGCTGAATGAGGACCTGCGCCGCGCCGTCGAGGCGTGGCTCGCCGACGAGGTCGACGAGACCGATGCGGCCGAGTTGCGGAGCCTGCTGGCGCTGCTGACCGTGCCCGGTGCGGCCGGGCAGAACGCTCTGCACGGTGGGGCCGGGCAGGGCGACGTCGACCGGGCCGCGGCCGAGCTCACCGACCGGTTCGCCGCACCGCTGACCTTCGGCACCGCCGGATTGCGGGGACCGCTGCGTGCAGGGCCCAACGGGATGAACCGCGCCGTGGTCCGGCGGGCCGCCGCGGGCCTGGCGGCATGGCTCACCGAGCAGGGCCAGCACGGCCGTCCGGTCGTGGTCGGCTACGACGGCAGGCACCGCTCGGCGGAGTTCGCGCGCGACTCGGCCGCGATCTTCGCCGCGGCCGGCTTCGACGCGCGAATCATGCCGCGCCTGCTGCCGACCCCGCTGCTCGCCTTCGCCGTCCAGCGCCTGGGCGCCGCCGCGGGGGTCATGGTCACCGCCTCGCACAACCCGCCCCAGGACAACGGCTACAAGGTCTACGTGGCCGACGGCGCGCAGATCGCCCCGCCGGTCGATCGCGAGATCGAGGCCGCCATCCGGGCGATCGAACGGGTGCGCGACGTACCGCTCTCGGACTCGTTCACGGTGCTGGACGACGAGATCGTGGACGAGTACGTCGACGCCGTCGCCGCGCTGGTGCATTCCGGCCCGCGCGAGTTGACCATCGCCCATACGGCCATGCACGGAGTCGGCACCGAGGTCGTCCGCAAGGCTTTCGCGGCCGCGGGATTCGCCCCGCCGATCCTGGTGCCTGAGCAGGCCGAACCCGACCCGGACTTCCCCACCGTCGCGTTCCCGAACCCGGAGGAGCCGGGCGCGCTCGACCTGGCCATTGCCCTCGCGACTGAACGCGGCGCCGACCTCGTGATCGCGAACGACCCGGACGCGGACCGGTGCGCGGTCGCGGCACCCGACGCGTCCGGTCGCTGGCGCATGCTGCGCGGCGACGAGGTCGGCGTCCTGCTCGCGGATGCCCTGCTGCACAAGGGGATTCACGGCACGTACGCGACGACCATCGTCTCCTCCTCGATGCTCGGCGCCCTGGCCGAACAGCACGGCGTGGGGTACCGCGAGACGCTGACCGGCTTCAAGTGGATCTCCCGCGCCGCGCCAGATCTGGTCTACGGATACGAGGAGGCACTCGGCTACGCAGTGGCGCCGGAACTGGTCCGCGACAAGGACGGCATCAGCGCGGCGCTACTGGTCGCCGAACTCGCGGCGCGCCTCAAACGCGACGGCTCATCGCTGCCGCAGCGGCTGGACGAACTGGCGAACCAGTACGGCCGGTACCTCACCGACCAGGTGTCGATCCGGGTCGCAGACCTGTCGTTGATCGCCGACACCATGTCCCGGCTGCGCGCTGCCCCTCCGTCCGAACTGCTCGGCGCGCCGGTCACCGTCGAGGACCTGCTCCCCGACACGGACGGCCTGCGCTGGACGTGGACGTCGTCGGCCCGCGGACTGCGTGGACGGATCGTGCTGCGCCCGTCCGGAACCGAGCCGAAGCTCAAGGCCTACCTCGAAGTGGTGGATCCGAGTGGTGCCTCCGACGCCGCCCGCCAGGAACTGGACGAGCTGCGCGAAGAGATCCGCGCGGCGCTCGGCTGACGCTCAGCCCGCGAGGCGGTAGGAGCGGCCGCGCCACGCGGTGAGCACCCCGACGTCCTGGAGCGGACCGCCGGCCGGGCCGTAGTGCGCGGCCATGGCGCCGCTGTCGTCGGTCGTCAGCCCGGCCACGGACCCGTCCACGCACTGGTAGGTCAGGTCGATGTCATCGAGGACGGGTACCGCGCCGGTGACGGAGACGCATCTGGCCCCGTTGCCCAGTTCGATCGCCCATGGGTTTCCGTAGCTGAGGTCGGGGTTGTACGTCGGCAACGAACCGGTGAGGCTCAAGATCGTCCCGTCGCTCCACGGGTCACCGAAACAGACGACCGTCGCGGGCACCTTCTGGTGCGCGGGAGCGAAGCACGGGTCCAGGATGGTGTTCTGCGACAGGCAGCGGTACACACCGGACAGCGGCACGGCGATCGAGGTCGCGAAGCACGAGCCGGATCCGCCCGGTTCGGCGGGGGCGGTGAGCTGGCCGTTCTCGTCCAGCGGGGCGAACTGCTTCATGACGGTGTGCGTCACCGCCGCCGGCGAGGTCGTCGAACCGGACGGGTCCAGTACTGCAGGCTGCACCGCGCCTCCGGTGCCCGACGCGGACGTCAGCGCCGTCGGCGAGTTGCCCTCGGCCGCGGGTGAGCCTCCGCAGCCGCTCAGCACGACCGCGGCCGCGATCAGGAGGGCAGAGCCGGCGGCGGCGGCGCGCGCGGGCGCGGCGAGGCTCAGCCCGCGGGCAATCCAGTCACCGCGGCAGCCCCGTCCACCGGTCATGCACGCCTCCTCTTACAAGTAGACGCCGTAGCCGCGGCGGACGTTGCCAGCAAATGACAACGGTTTTGTCTCGATTGCCTCGTGGTGCGCTCTCGGCAACGATCTTGCCCGGATCGTCCAGGCGATTACCGGGCGAATCCCGGCAGTTCCGCCGCTACCGCGGGCCGAACTGGCGGTCTCCGGCGTCGCCGAGGCCGGGGACGATGTAGGCGTCGTCGTTGAGCCGCTCGTCGATGCTGGCCGTGACCAGCATCCGGGCCAACCCGCCGGACTCGATCTTGTGGACACCTTCGGGCGCGGCCAGCGCGCACACGACCGTGACGTCCTCGGCCCCCCGCGCGTGCAGCAGCTCGAGGCAGTGCTGGAGCGACCCGCCCGTCGCGAGCATCGGATCGAGCACGATCACCGGCCGGCCGGCCAACGAGTCCGGCAGCGAGGCCATGTACGGCGTGGGCTGATGGGTGACCTCGTCACGGGCCAGCCCGACGAAGCCCATCTGCGACTCGGGCAGCAGGTTGAACGCGGCCTCGGCCATGCCCAGCCCGGCCCGCAGCACCGGCACCAGCAACGGCGGGTTCGCGATCGCGGTTCCGGTCGTCTCGGCCACCGGGGTCGTGACTGCGGTGTCGCGCACGTCGAGTTCGCGAGTGGCCTCGTAGACGAGCAGGGTGGCCAGCTCGCGCAACGCGGCCCGGAACTCGGCGTTGCTGCTGTCCCGGTCGCGCATCACGCTCAGCCGAGACCGGACGATCGGGTGCGTGACGACGAGGGTTTCCACGAACGCGGAGCCTACTGACCGCGGGCGTTCGGCTGCTCACCGGAACGCTCCTAGACTGGCGAAGTGAGCACGCTCGAACTCCCCGACGTCCGCGACGTGACGCGCGACGACGCCTCGCTGCGCCGGTTCCTGCACGGACTCCCGGGCGTTGACCAGGTCGGCGCCGACGCGCGCGCGGCGGCACTGGCCACCCGCAGCATCAAGACCACCGCGAAGGCGTGGGCGATCGACACGGCGATCTCGATGGTCGACCTGACGACGCTCGAGGGCGCGGACACGCCTGGCAAGGTCCGCTCGCTGTGTGCCAAGGCGATCCGTCCGGACCCGGGCTCGGACGCTCCTGCCCCATCGGTCGCCGCCGTGTGCGTCTACCCGGACCTGGTGGAGACCGCGGTGGCCGCGCTGCGTGGCTCCCGGGTCGGCGTGGCCAGCGTGGCGACCGCCTTCCCGTCCGGACGGGCCGCGCTGGCCACCAAGCTGCACGACGTGCGCGACGCGGTCGCGGCCGGAGCGACCGAGATCGACATGGTCATCGACCGCGGCGCGTTCCTGGCCGGGAAGTACCTGCAGGTCTTCGACGAGATCGTCGCGACGAAGGCCGAGTGCGGGACGGCCCATCTGAAGGTGATCCTGGAGACCGGCGAGCTGGTGACGCTGGACAACGTGCGCCGCGCGTCGTGGCTGGCGCTGCTGGCCGGCGGCGACTTCATCAAGACATCGACCGGCAAGGTGAATCCGGCCGCCCGTCCACCGGTCGCCTTGGTGATGCTCGAGGCGGTGCGTGACTTCGCGGCAGCGACTAGCGGAATGGGCCGTGCTGCCACCGGTGAGCTGCGCGGGGTGAAGCTGGCAGGCGGCATCCGGACGTCCAAGGATGCGGTCCGGTATCTGGTGATGGTGAACGAGGTCGCCGGCGACGAATGGCTGACGCCGAAGCTGTTCCGGTTCGGCGCGTCCAGCCTGCTCAACGACCTGCTGCAGCAGCGGCACAAGCTGGCGACCGGCGCCTACGACGGCCCTGACTACGTGACGGTGGACTGATCATGAACAGGTTCGAGTACGCACCCGCGCCCGAGTCGCGTGACATCGCGCGGCTGAAGCCGAGCTACCAGATCTTCGTCGACGGCCAGTTCCGCGACGGCACCGGCGAGGCGATCAAGACGATCAACCCGGCGGACGAGTCGCCGCTGGCCGAGGTGGCCGAGCCGGGCCCGTCCGACGTGCAGGATACGGTGCGCGCGGCCCGCCGCGCGTTCGGTCCGTGGTCGTCGCTGCCGGCGCGCGAGCGCGGCAAGTACCTGTTCCGGATCGCCCGCGCGATCCAGGAGCGCGGACGCGAGCTGGCCGTGCTGGAGTCGCTGGACAACGGCAAGCCGATCCGCGAATCGCGCGACGTGGACGTCCCCACTGCGGCGGCGCACTTCTTCTACTACGCCGGCTGGGCGGACAAGCTCGGTTACGCGGGTTTCGGTCCGGACCCGAAGCCGGTGGGTGTCGCCGGGCAGATCATCCCGTGGAACTTCCCGCTGCTGATGGCAGCCTGGAAGATCGCGCCGGCGCTGGCGTGCGGCAACACGGTGGTGCTCAAGCCCGCCGAGACGACCCCGCTGACCGCGCTGGTGCTGGCCGAGATCATCGCCGAGGCGGACCTGCCGCCGGGCGTGGTGAATGTGCTCGCGGGCGGGCCTGCGATCGGCGCGGCGATCGTCGATGCGGCCGCTGCCGGGGAGATCGACAAGATCGCGTTCACCGGCTCCACCGACGTCGGCAAGATCATTCAGCGCCGGCTTGCCGGGACGCCCGCGCGGCTGTCGCTGGAGCTCGGCGGCAAGGCTGCGAACATCGTGTTCGACGACGCGCCGCTGGACCAGGCGGTGGAGGGCATCGTCAACGGCATCTTCTTCAACCAGGGCCAGGTGTGCTGCGCCGGGTCGCGGCTGCTGGTGCAGGAGTCGGTGGCCGACGAGCTGATCGCCTCGCTGCAGCGCCGGCTCGGCACGCTGCGCGTCGGCGACCCGCTGGACAAGAACACCGACGTCGGCGCGATCAACTCCGCCGAGCAGCTTGCGCGGATCCGGGAGCTGGCGGACTCGGGCGTCGCCGAGGGCGCCACGCGCTGGTCGCCGCCGTGCGAGCTGCCCGAACGCGGCTACTGGTTCGTCCCGACCGTGTTCACCGACGTCTCGCAGGCGCACCGGATAGCGCGCGAGGAGATCTTCGGGCCGGTGCTGTCGGTGCTCACGTTCCGCACTCCGGACGAGGCGATCGCGAAGGCGAACAACACGCCGTACGGGCTGTCAGCGGGCGTGTGGACCGAGAAGGGTTCGCGGATCCTGTCGATGGCGTCGCGGCTGCGCGCGGGCGTGGTGTGGGCGAACACGTTCAACCGCTTCGACCCGGCGTCGCCGTTCGGCGGCTACAAGGAGTCCGGCTTCGGCCGCGAGGGTGGACGGCACGGGCTGGAGGCGTATCTCGATGTCTGACGCTTTGGACGGCCAGCGGCTGCGCGTACGCAAGACCTACAAGCTGTATCTCGGCGGTGCGTTCCCGCGCTCGGAGTCGGGCCGCTCGTACCCGGTCCGGTCCGCGTCCGGCGAGCTGCTCGCGCACGCCGCGCAGGCCTCGCGCAAGGACGTCCGCGACGCCGTGGTGGCCGCGCGGTCCGCCTTCGCCGGCTGGTCCGGCGCGACGGCGTACAACCGCGGCCAGGTGCTGTACCGGGTGGCCGAGTTGCTGGACGGCCGCCGCGAACAGTTCGTGGCCGAGGTCGCGGCGGCTGAAGGCGCCTCGGACGCGGCGGCCGAGCGGCAGGTGGCCGATGCGATCGACCGCTGGGTGTACTACGCCGGTTGGACGGACAAGTACGCGCAGGTCGTCGGCGGCACCAACCCGGTCGCCGGACCGTACTTCAACTTCTCGCTGCCCGAACCGACCGGTGTCGTCGGCGTGATCGCGCCGCAGGACTCGTCGCTGCTCGGGCTGGTGTCGGTGCTCGCCCCGGTGCTCGCGACCGGGAACACGGCCGTGGTCCTGGCCGCACAGGCACGTCCGCTGCCGGCCGTCTCACTGAGCGAGGTGCTGGCGACGTCCGACGTTCCCGGCGGCGTGGTGAACATGCTGACCGGGTTCACGGCCGAGCTGGCCCCGTGGCTGGCCGCGCACCGTGACGTGAACGCGATCGACCTGAGCGGAGCGGATCCCACTGCGCGCGCCGCGCTCGCCGACGCCGCGGCCGACAACGTTAAGCGCGTCTACGTGCCGCGGGAGCTGGACTGGTCGGCTGACCCGGGCACGTCCCGGCTCGGCGCGTTCGTGGAGACCAAGACGGTCTGGCACCCCATCGGCATCTGATCGTGTCGGCGGTGGTCTGATCGCGCCGGCTGGCGTCACGTCGCGTCGTTCCAGCGGCGGTCCGAGTAGGGCTCGGGGTACACCTCGTAGCGACGCCGGAAGGTGTACTTCGGCACGACTGGGTCGTCCAGGCTCCAGGCGATCTTGCCCCAACCCCACCAGTCCGGATCCCAGATCTTCAGCGGACTGGTCACGGCGTTCCACGGCAGGTGGGCCGGGAAGTGTCGGCCGCCCCGGTCGTAGGCGCGCAGGCGTCCGTCGTCCAGAACAAGGGGCCGGCCGTGCTGGTCGACGATGACGAACTGGTACGCGACCGGACGCAGTAGTGCCTGCACCGTGCCGAAGCCGGGATCGCGCACCTGCCGCGACTCGATGCGGTCGACCGTGCTCGGCGGCACGTCGGCCAGCGCCGCCAGCTCCCGCTGGCTCAGCCGGCGCGCAGCGCGGACGGCGCGTAACAGTTCTGCCGCGTCGATACGGTGGGGTTCGGCGGGATCCATACGGCCGACCCTGCTGACGATCCCGCCTGCGCGCCAGCACTGCCCGATAGCTGTGGACGACACGCCGCGTTGTGGACAGCAGGCCGCGCTGGAGGCGTCCGCTGAGGTCGGCCACCAGCGGGGGTCCCGAGTATCTCCTCGAAACGATGGTGTTCTGCCAGCAGATGTGCGGGCGGCCGCCAGGGTGGCGCGGCGATCCCGACGTCGCGAATCCGAACCCCGGACAACAGGCGTGCACACGCCGCGATGGTGTTCTGCCCGCAGGGTGGCTGGCACATCGGACGACTCAGCCTCTGGCAGCCACGCAACGCGCACCTCGGCAGGGGGCACGGCGGCACGAGGCGGCGGAGCGCGTAGTAGCAGAGCGCGACGTAGCAGAGCGCGACGTAGCAGAGCGCGACGCGGCCGAGCGCGTAGTGGCCGAGCGCGTAGTGGCCGAGCGCGTGGTGGCCGAGCGCGTGGTGGCACGGCAGCAGCAAGCGCATGGCCTTCGGTGAACGCCCGCAGATCGGCAGGCAGACCACCATCGCCCGGCACACACAACCCGGCGGACCCCGGGGACCCGAGTCCCCCCGCCCGCTGACCGGCAGGCAGACCACTATCGCCCGGCACACACAACCCGGCGGACCCCCGGGACCCCGAGCCCCCCGCCCGCAGATCGGCAGGCAGACCACCATCGCCCGGCACACACTCCCCGCCGGTAACCGACCAGGTAGGTTCGCAGCCATGACGAGCTCCTTCGGCGCCGAAGCCGCGATCATCCCGATCACGCTGACCGTCAACGGCCGCATCGGCCTCACGCTGTGGGCGCCACCGTGGGAGGACGAGGACGGCGAGGAATGGCAGGGCTTCCTCGGCGACGGCGCGAAGATCCTGCTCTACCCGAGCGCGCGCGAGCTGGCCGCGTTCATCGCGTCCGGCGAGGAGAACGACCTGTCCGACCACCCGGCCTGGGGCCGGATCCAACAGCTGCGGCCGGACCAGCTGCGTCCGAGCAGCGAGGACTCCTACGACCTGGACGCCGTGTACGAGTGGGCGTCCGGCGAGCCCGATCCGCTGGTCGTCTCGGCGTTGGCGAACGTGGTCGACATGACCGCCAAGATCGCCGACTGTTGCGACGACGGTGCGCTGCGCCGGTTGGTCGAGAACACGCCGGCGTACGCGCTGCTCGTCGATGAGGACGTGAGCTACCAGGGCAAGGACGGCAAGCGGGCCTGGAACGAGCTCGGCGACACCATCGCCGAGACCTGGGAACGGGCGATCTCGCGCGTCTCGACCTGGCTGTCGTGGCAGGGGGACTTCTCGCACAGTGATCTGGGCGCCGAGACGATCTGGGACCGCATCGGCGCCGAGCCGATCGAGATCAAGCTGCCCGACATCACCTATCTGACGGTGCGCGGGTACGTCGCGATCGACGCCGAGGACCAGGAGCCGAGCGCCGCGTTCATCGGCAGCGGCGACACCGTTGTCGTGTTCACGGAGGTGTCCGACCTGGCGCGGTACTGCCGCACTGCCACCGACCACGCGCTGCGCAAGCTGGAGTGGTGGACGACGCTGGCCGACGTTTCGGACGACAACACGTTCGCGCCGGGACTGGACGGCAGCTACGACCTGCGCAAGCCGTCCGCGACCGGAGCCGAGCTGGTGCGCGAGCTGGTGGCGTTCTGCGACCTCGCGGCCGACACGTCGGTACTCGACGGTCCGTCCGTGAACGCCGACGACTGGCGCGAACTGGTGCGCGAAGTCGCCAGCTGCTTCGACCTGCAGGACTGAGCGTCGTCTCGCCCCGAACTATAGGTGGGTCCTGACCTCGGGGGCGGAGGCCCGTGCCTCGTCGGCCTCGGCGTCGTCGTAACGATCCTGCGAAGCACGCTCGGCCTCGACCCGTGCGGTGTAAGCCTCGACCTCGCGGCGGCGGCGCTTGCGATCCCAGCCCAGCACGTCCGCCATCGTCGCGGCGACGGGTTCGGCGCAGGCGACGCCGCGGTGCGGGTACTCGATTGAGATGCGGGTGCGCCGGGTGAGCACGTCCTCCAGGTGCAGGGCGCCCTCGTGCGTGACCGCGTACCGGATCTCCGCCATCAGGTAGTCGGGCGCCTCGGGAACGGGGTCGAGCAGCCCACGATCGGCGCGACCGGGATCGAGCACCTCGCGGATCAACGACCCGTACCGGTCCAGCAGGTGTCGCACCCGGTGCGGGTGCAGCCCGTACTCGGCGGCCAGCGCGTCGGACTGGTTGCGCACCGCGAAGTACCCGTCGGCACCCAGTAGCGGGACGCGATCGGTACACGACGGCTGGACGAGCTTCGGCAGTTCCTCAGCGCCGAAATCCACCGCGTCGGCGGCCATCACCCGGTAAGTCGTGTACTTGCCGCCCGCGATCGAGATCAGCCCCGGCACGACCCGGGCGACTGCGTGCTCGCGCGAGAGCGAGGATGTCTCCTCCGATTCGCCGGCGAGAAGTGGCCGCAGCCCGGCATACACCCCCAGGATGTCGGCGTCCGAAAGCGGCGTCACGAGCATCCGGTTCACCCGGTCCAGCAGGTACTCGATGTCCGAGCGGGTGGCCGCGGGGTGTGCGAGGTCGAGCTTCCAGTCCGTGTCGGTGGTACCGATCAACCAGTGCGTCTTCCACGGGATCACGAACAGCACGGACGTCTCGGTGCGCAGGATCAGCCCGGCGTCGCCGGTGATCTTCTCGCGCGGCACGACGATGTGGACGCCCTTCGACGCACGTACCTGGAACCGGCCGCGGCCGCCGGACAGCGCCTGGATCCGGTCCGTCCACACGCCTGTGCAATTGAGCACGACCCCGGCGCGGATCAGGGTCTCGCGTCCGTCCTCGGCATCGCGTACGTGCACCCCGACCACGCGGTCCGACTCACGCTCGAGCGCGAACGCAGTGGTCGACGGGCGGACCACAGCGCCGTACCGGGCGGCCGTGCGCGCCACGGTGAGGGTGTGCCGGGCGTCGTCGGTCTGCGCGTCGAAGTAGCGGACGGCCCCCACCAGCGAATCGGGACGCAGGCTCGGAAAGGTACGCAGCGCCGCCCGCCGGCTCAGGTGCTTCTGCCGGGGCAGGCTCGAGTGCCCACCCATCGTGTCGTAGAGGCCCAACCCCGCTGCCACGTAAGGGCGTTCCCAGCCGTGATGGGTGAGCGGGTACAGGAACGGCACCGGCTTGACCAGATGCGGCGCGAGCCGGGTGAGCATCAGCTCGCGCTCGCGCAGCGCCTCGCGCACCAGCCCGAGCTCCAACTGCTCCAGGTACCGCAGCCCGCCGTGGAAGAGCTTGGACGAGCGGCTCGACGTGCCGGCCGCAAGATCACGCGACTCGACCAGCGCCACCGACAGGCCGCGTGTTGCCGCGTCCAGAGCAGCGCCCGCACCGGTTACGCCGCCGCCGATCACGACGACATCGAAGGGTTGGGCGCCGAGGCGGTCCCAGGCGGCGGCGCGGTAGGCGGCGTCCAGCCTCGCGGCGGCATCGCCCGTCGGCATCGGCGGTCCCGTCGGCGCGTCCACGCCCTCCGACGCTACCCGCGGCAAGCACGGTCATGGAAAGCTCGTGCCCGTGTCACGCAGTCCGTCCGTCGTCGCCGCCCTGGACCAGGGCACCACGTCCACCCGCTGCCTGATCTTCGACCACGACGCGCGCGTCGTCGCCGTCGAACAGGTCGAGCACCGGCAGCACTTCCCGCGGCCCGGCTGGGTGGAGCACGACGCCACCGAGATCTGGACGAACACACGTGCGGTGCTGGCCGGGGCGCTCGCGCGCGCCGAACTGGCCGCGTCCGACGTGGCGGCGATCGGCATCACCAACCAGCGCGAGACGACCGTGGTGTGGGACCGCGCCACCGGCGAGCCGATCGCGCCGGCGATCGTGTGGCAGGACACCCGCACGCAGGCGATCTGCGACGAGCTCGCCACTGCCGGGCCGGGTGGCGGCACCGACCGGTACAAGCAGCGCGTCGGGCTGCCGCTGGCGACCTACTTCGCCGGCCCGAAGGTGCGCTGGCTGCTGGACAACGTCGACGGCGCCCGCGCGCGGGCCGAGCGCGGCGAGCTGGCGATGGGCACGGTCGACTCGTGGCTGGTGTGGAACTTGACCGGCGGCGCGGACGGCGGCGTGCACGTCACCGACCCCACGAACGCCTCACGCACCATGCTGATGGACCTCGACACGCTGCGGTGGGTGCCGGAGATCGCGGCGGACCTGGGCATACCCATGGGCCTGCTGCCGCAGATCCGCTCATCGTCCGAGGTGTACGGGCACGTGCGCGAACGCGGACCGCTCGCGGGCGTGCCCATCGCGGGCATCCTCGGCGACCAGCAGGCCGCGACGTTCGGGCAAGCGTGCCTGGAACCGGGCGAGGCGAAGAACACCTACGGCACCGGGAACTTCCTGCTGCTCAACACCGGCACGAGCAAGATCATGTCGAGCAACGGCCTGCTGACCACGGTGTGTTATGCCCTGGACGGACAGCCACCGGTGTACGCGCTCGAGGGCTCCATCGCGGTAACCGGCTCGCTCGTGCAGTGGCTGCGCGACAACCTCGGGCTGATCAACTCGGCCGACGAGATCGAGGCCCTGGCCCGCAGCGTCGACGACAACGGCGGCGCCTACTTCGTCCCGGCGTTCTCCGGACTGTTCGCGCCGTACTGGCGCTCGGACGCGCGCGGCGCGATCGTCGGGCTGACCCGGTACGTCACCCGCGGTCACCTCGCACGCGCCGCGCTGGAGGCGACCGCGTTCCAGACCCGCGAGGTGGTAGACGCGATGAACGCCGACTGCGACGTCCCGCTGCGCTCGCTGAAGGTGGACGGCGGCATGGTCGGCAACGAGCTGCTCATGCAGTTCCAGGCCGACCAGCTCGGCGTGCCAGTGGTGCGCCCGGTCGTGGCCGAGACCACAGCGCTCGGCGCCGCGTACGCGGCCGGGCTGGCCGTCGGGTTCTGGTCGTCCACCGACGAGATCCGCGCGAACTGGGCCGCCGACCGCACCTGGGAGCCGAGCCCGGACGACGCCCGGCGCGAATCTCTCTACGCGGACTGGAAGAAAGCCGTCACCAGGACGTTCGACTGGATATGAGTCCGTCACTTCCCTCGCTGCCGCTGTCCGTCCTCGATCTCGCCCCGGTGGGCGCCGGCCAGTCCGCGTCCGAGGCCGTCCAGGGCACGCTGGCGCTGGCGCGGCGCGCGGACGAGCTCGGCTTCACCCGGTTCTGGCTGGCCGAGCACCACGGCATGCCGGGCATCGCCAGCTCGGCCCCGGCCGTCCTGATCGGGGCCGTCGCGGACAGCACGCGACAGATTCGGGTCGGCTCCGGCGGCGTGATGCTGCCCAACCACGCGCCGCTGGTAGTTGCCGAGCAGTTCGGCACGCTCGCCGCGCTGCATCCCGGACGCATCGACCTCGGCCTCGGACGTGCTCCCGGCACCGACCCGCGCACCGCAGCCGCGCTGCGACGCTCGACCAAGCCGCTCGGCCCCGACGACTTCCCGGAACAGCTGGGCGAGCTCGCCAGCTTCCTGGCCGAGGAGTTCCCGGACGACCATCCGCTGGGCACCGTCCGGGCCGTGCCGCATGCGGCGCAGCAGCCGCCGATCTGGCTGCTGGGCTCGAGCCTGTACAGCGCGGAGCTGGCCGGCATCCTCGGGCTGCCGTTCGCGTTCGCGCATCACTTCAGCGCGCCGCACACGCTGCCGGCGCTGCAGACCTACCGCGCGTCGTTCCGTCCAGGACGAGCACTGGACGCTCCGTACGCGATGCTGACCGTGCAGGCGGTGTGCGCGCCGACACCCGAGGAGGCCGAGCGGCTGGCCCTGCCGTCCGCGCTGTCGTTCCTGCGGCTGCGCCAGGGACGTCCCGGCCCGGTACCGACACCCGAGGAGGCCGCGGCCTACCCGTGGACTCCCGCCGAGCGCGAGTTCGTCGCCCAGCGCCGCGCCGGCCAGGCGATCGGATCGCCGGACACCGTCCGCGCCGCGCTCGCCGACCTGCTGGACGCCACCGAACCGAACGAGCTGATGATCACGTCCCAGCTGCACGCGCCGCAGGACCGCATCCGCTCCACCGAACTGGTCCGCGGTCTGTTCGGTGATCTTCCTCGCGGCTTGCAGCAGACCTGAGGACGCCAGCCGACCTGAGGACGACAGCCGAGCTGAGGATGCTTGGGCCGCAGTCGGTCGGATAGGCAAGGATGGGCCCATGCGTCGACCGGTGACCGTGCGTGCCGCGGTGGCGGCGTGCCTCGCCGTGGCGCTCGCCGGGTGCAGCACTGGCCCCGCTTCATCGCACACCACAAGTTCGGCCCGCACGTCGCCGTCCGTCCCGGTGTCCGTCTCCCGCACCTCGTTGAGCCCGACGCCGACCGCGCCGACGGGGTCGGTCAGCCCGTCCTCGGCGACCACTGCGCCCGTCTCGGACGCCTCCCCCACCACGCCCGCGCAGATCCAGTTCGCGGTGATGAACCTGCGCGAGCGCATCGGCCAGCTATTCATGGTCGACTGTCCGAGCACCGGGGTGTCGGCCGCGACGAAGGCGGCGGTCCTCAAGTACCACGTCGGCGCGGTGATCCTGGACGGCAACAGCGACCTGGGTGTGGTGCGCACCGGGACGATCACGACCGCGCTGCAGAAGCTGATCAAGGACGGTCCGCAGCTCTTCATCGCCACCGATCAGGAGGGTGGCGAGGTGCAGCGGCTGCGCGGCTCCGGCTTCGTGGACATCCCGTCCGCGCTTGAGCAGGGGCAGGTTAAGCCGAGCCAGCTGCAGATCGACACGACGGTCTGGGGCGGTCAGCTGCACGCTGCCGGCGTCAACGTCGACCTGGCCCCGGTGCTGGACACGGTGCCGTCGAACTCCGGCCCAAACCCGCCGATCGGCGATCTGATGCGCGAGTACGGCCACAATCCCGGGACGGTGAGCGCGCATGGCGTCGCGGTCGTGCAGGGGCTCGAGGCGGCCGGTGTCGACGCGACGGTCAAGCACTTCCCCGGTCTCGGCCGGGTCAGCGAGAACACCGACACCGCATCCGGCGTGCGCGACACCGTCACTACGAGCGACGATCCGTACCTGAAGCCGTTCGCGGACGCGATCAAGGCGCACGTGCCGTTCGTGATGATGTCGACCGCGATCTATACCAAGCTCGACCCTGCGCATCCCGCGGCGTTCTCGGCCAAGATCGTCACCGGGCTGCTGCGGGACAAGCTGGGCTTCCATGGTGTCGTGATCAGCGACGACCTGGGCAACGCAGCACAGGTCAGCGGCTATCCGGTCGGCTCGCGCGCGGTGCGGTTCATCGCGGCCGGCGGCGACATGGTGCTGACGGTGAAGGCGTCTCAGGCCGCGGCCATGACGGCGGCCGTGCTCAAGCGCGCCAAGCGCGATCCGGCGTTCCTGGACAAGGTGAACGCCGCCGCGCTGCGGGTCCTGCAGGCCAAGCAGCAGGCCAAGCTCCTGCCCTGACCCGCTGATCAACAGCGCGTTGTGGTCGCCGGGGCAGCCACAACGCGCTGTTGATCACGGCTAGGCGCGGAGGGCGGCGTAGCCGGGTTTGATCACGCCGTTGATGATCTCCAGCCGCTCGTCGAAGCCGATGAACGAGCTCTTCATCGCGTTGATCGTGAACCACTGCAGGTCGGCCCAGTCGTAGCCGAACGCGTCCACGAGCAGCGCCATCTCGCGCGTCATCGACGTGCCGCTCATCAGCCGGTTGTCGGTGTTCACGGTGACCCGGAACTGCAGCTTGCGCAGCAGTCCGATCGGGTGCTCGGCGATCGACTTGGCCGCGCCGGTCTGCACGTTCGAGGACGGGCACATCTCCAGCGGGATGCGCTTGTCGCGCACGTACTGCGCCAGCCGGCCCAACGCGCCGCCCGCGGTGATGTCGTCCACGACCCGCACGCCGTGCCCGAGCCGGTCCGCGCCGCACCACTGGATCGCCTCCCAGATGGACGGCAGCCCGAATGCCTCGCCGGCGTGGATGGTGAAGTGGAAGTTCTCGCGGCGCAGGTACTCGAACGCGTCCAGGTGCCGGGTGGGCGGGAAGCCCGCCTCGGCGCCGGCGATGTCGAAGCCGACCACGCCGCGGTCGCGGTACGCGACGGCCAGCTCGGCGATCTCGGACGACCGGGCGGCGTGGCGCATGGCGGTGGCGATCGCGCCGACCCGGATGCGGTGCCCCTGCGACGCGGCCACCTGCTCGCCCTCGCGGAACCCGTCCAGCACGGCGTCGACGACCTGCTCCAGCGTGAGCCCGCCCTCGGTGTGCAGCTCCGGCGCCCAGCGAATCTCGGCGTAGACGACGCCGTCGGCGGCCAGGTCCTCGACGGCCTCGCGCGCGACCCGGTGCACGCCGTCGATCGTCTGCATCACGGCGAGCGTGTGCGCGAACGTCTCCAGGTACCGCTCGAGCGAACCGGAATCGGCGGCGTCGCGGAACCACGTACCGAGCTCGGCCGGGTCGTGCGCGGGCAGCGCCTGGTAGCCGATCTGCTCGGCCAGCTCGACGATGGTCGAAGGGCGCAGGCCGCCGTCCAGGTGATCGTGCAGCAGTACCTTGGGCGCGCGGCGGATGGAGTCGTTGTCGAGGGCGATCGGCATGCTCACACGTTAGCCGCCCGCGGTTCGACGGCCCCGGCGCGCGGCTCGGGGCGGTGCGCCCAACGCCGCCGCAGCGGCTGCTCGACCAGCCGGTAGGACAGCTCGGCCACCGCGACCAGCACGATCAGCCATGGCAGCAGAGCCCAGCCGCCCGGAGCCGGCTCGTGGCCGAAGGCGTACAGGAACACGTTCACCGCAAGCATGTTCCACAGGTAAAGGCCGTACGACAGCTTGCCCAGATGGACCAACGGCGCCCACGACAGCGGGCGCGCGAGCAGTCCGTGCGGCGCGACGACCAGAGCGAGCACGACCAGCACGCTCAGCACCGTCACCTGCGTGTAGCCGTCCGGGTCGAGCACGTAGCGGCGCACCCACTGGTCGTGCAGCGTCGCAACGGTGAGCAGCCCGATCGCGGCCAGCCCGAGCGCGTCCAGCGTCCGCCGCAGCCGTGGTCCGAGCACGCGTCCGGCGGTGACGATCGCGATCAGCGCACCGAACGCGATCTGGTCCATGTGGCTGTCGAAGGAGAAGTTGAGACGCTGGGCCGACACCCGGACGGACCCCATGTGCGCGCGGTCGATCCAGGCCCCGAGCACGACGACGACGCACGCGACGAACACCGGCGTCCGGGCCCGGCCGAAGCGCAGCCCGAGCGCGAGCAAGCCGATCAGCAGCGCCGGCCACACCAGGTAGAACTGCTCCTCGATCGCCAACGACCACGACCACTCGAAGTAGTAGCTGATGTGCGGATAGGCCGGCGAGATCTCCAGGAAGTCGGTGACATACCCGAGCGCGCCGACCATGCCCGCCCACCAGGTCCGGATGGGGACGCCGCTCGCGAGCAGCCACGCGACGCTGACCGCCACGACGGTCGCCAGCGCGGGCATCAGACGCGCCCACCGACGGCGGTAGAACGCGCGCACGCCGATGCGCCCGGTGCGTTCGTGCTCGGCAACGAGCAGGCCGGTGATCAGATAGCCGCTGATCACGAAGAAGACGCAGACACCGAACGAGCCCTGCACAGTCCCGCCGGCCACAAGG
>DASTXN010000022.1:0-12963 GCA_035765515.1 Jatrophihabitantaceae bacterium
ATCAACCGCGGCTACGCCGACGGCCTGATCGTCAGCCCGATCCGGGTGAGCGACGAGGTGGTCGAGGAGATCCAGCGCGCCCGCGTGCCGGTCGTGGTCATCGGCTCGCTGCCGCGCGGCGCCGAGATCGACAACGTCCGCACGAATTCGGCGCGCGGTGTCGGGCACGCCGTCTCACACCTGGTCGAGGGCGGGCGCAGCGCGATCGCGTTCGTCAACGGACCCGAGGACACGGTGCCCGGCGCGGCCCGGGCAAAGGGCTTCCGGCGCGCGATGGGCGCTGCCGGGCAGGCCATCGGCGAGCACCAGACGATCAACGCCGCCGACTTCACGCACGACGCCGGGGACAAGGCCACGGCCGCGCTGCTGGAGCACTACCGGCCGGACGCGCTGATCTGCGCGAACGACCTGCTGGCCATCGGCGCGATGCGGGCACTGCGCACCGCGGGCCTGCGGGTGCCGCAGGACGTCGCTGTGGTCGGCATCGACGACACCGAGCTCGCCGAGCTGGCAACGCCGGCGCTCACCAGCGTCTCGCTCGGCTCCGAGGAACGCGGGCGCATCGCCGCAACGATGCTGCTGGACCGCCTCGCCGAGCGCGACCGGCCCACGCAGCGCGCGACCGTCCAGCCGAAGCTGGTCGTGCGCGCGTCCAGCGATCCGGCGCAGCCGGCCGCGCCTCGGACGGGGCGAGCCGCCCGGTGACGACGATGCAAACCCCGCCGTCGACGGCGGCACCCGAACGCGGGCGGGCATGGCCACTCGGCCGGCGCGGCCGGGGCAACCGTGGCGTGAAGGGCGGCGGTCGGGACACGTGGCTGCTCGTGCTGCCCGCACTGATCCCGGTGCTGGCGCTGAGCGTGGTGCCGCTGGTTCGTGGCGTCTACCTCGGCTTCACCGACAAGCGCGCCGGCCTCAACATCCCGACCCACTTCGTCGGCGTCGACAACTTCGTCGACCTCTGGCACAACTCGTTGTTCCTGCAGTCGTTCCGCATCGGCCTGATCTGGGCGGTGTCGGTCACGGTGCTGCAGTTCCTGCTCTCGCTAGGGCTGGCGCTGCTGCTCAACGAGGACCTCAAGCTGCGCTGGCTGGCCCGCACCCTCGCGCTGATCCCGTGGGCGATGCCGCCGGTGATCGTCTCGATCATGTGGCGGTTGCTTTACAGCCCGACCGTCGGCCCGATCGACGAAGCCGTCAACAACCTGCACATCAGCCAGACGAACATCAACTGGCTCGGTGACTTCAACACCGCGCTTCCCGCGGTCATCGTCGTCGGCATCTGGGTCGGCATGCCGCAGACGACGGTCACCCTGTTGGCGGGACTGCAGGGCATTCCCGCGGAGTTGCGCGAGGCGGCGGCGGTGGACGGCGCCGGCGCGTGGAAGCGGTTTCTGCACATCACGCTGCCCCAACTGCGCCCGGTGATCTTCGCGATCACGTCGCTGAACTTCATCTGGAACTTCAACTCGTTCGACCTGATCTACGTGCTGACCGCAGGCGGGCCGGGCGGCAAGACCATGCTGCCGATGCTGTTCGCGTACAACGAGGCGTTCCGGTACAGCGAGTTCGGCCGGGCCGCGGCGATGGGCGACGTCATGGTGGTGCTGGTCGTGATCTTCCTCGGCCTGTACCTGCGGGCCGGGCTGCGCAGGAGCGACTCGTGAACCGCAACCGGCTGACGCCCGGGCGCGTGGCCACCCGGACCGGCCAGTACATCGCCCTGGCGGCATACCTGGTGTTCCTCGGCTTCCCGCTGCTGTGGCTGCTGTCGATCTCGTTGAAGGGCAAGCGGGAACTCGCGCTGCTGCACCCGAGCCTGATCCCGCACCACTTCCACTGGAGCAACTACAGCGATGCCCTGAGCACGTCCGGACTGCTGCGCTCGGCGTTGAACAGCACGATCGTCGCGATCGGGGCGACCGTCATGACGATCGCGGTCGCCCTGCCCGCGGCCTACGCGCTGGGACGTTTCAAGACCCGGCTGCGCGGCATCGCTACCGGCTGGATCCTGGTCAGCCAGCTGTTCCCCGTCGTGCTGATCGTGATCCCGCTGTTCATGATCCTGCGGTCGCTGCACCTGCTGAACTCGCTGCTCGGCCTGATGCTCGTCTACCTGGTGTGGGCGCTGCCGTTCGTGCTCTGGATGCTGCGCGGTTACGTAGCGGGGTTACCGGCCGACCTCGAGGAGGCGGCCGCCGTCGACGGCGCCAGCCGCTGGCGGGTGCTGATCAGCATCGTGCTGCCGCTGCTGCGTCCGGGCATCGTCGCGACCGCGATGTTCGCCTTCATCACGGCGTGGAACGAGTTCTTCTTCGCGCTCGTGCTGCTGCGCGGCAACACCCAGACGCTGCCGCTCACGCTCGCGCGCTTCGTCGGCTCCGAGGGGCAGGTCGCCCTCGGCCCGCTCGCGGCCGCCTCGATCCTCGCCACCATCCCGAGCCTGGTCGTCTTCGCGCTCATCCAGGGCCGGCTGACCTCAGGCCTGCTCGCCGGCGCCGTGAAGGGATGACGCCACCTCGACCCCTGCAGATCCATTCGTGAAGAACTCGTCCACAACAAGATGAAGGAGCCTAGATGAGAACCAGAAGAGTCGTCGCGCTCGGTACGGCGGCGCTCGCCGCGGCCGCGCTGGTCAGCGCGTGCAGCAGTTCCGGTGGCGACAACGGCGGCAGCGGCAGCAGCGGGAAGGTCACGCTGCAGTTCCAGAGCCTCGCCTTCCAGAAGCCGACGATCGCCGCCGTCAAGGGCATCGTCGACTCGTGGAACTCCGCGCACCCGAACATCCAGGTCAAGCTGAACCAGGGGAGCTGGGACTCGGTGCACGACCAGCTGGTCACCCAGTTCGCCGGCGGCACCGCGCCGGACATCATCCAGGACGACGCCGCAGACATCTCGGGCTTCATCTCGCAGGGCTACCTGGCCGATCTCAGTGGCGACCTGTCCAGCAGCGTCAAGAGCTCGGTGCCGCAGGGCTCCTGGGACACCGTCAGCCAGGACGGCAAGATCTACGCCGCCCCGTACCTGCTGCAGAGCTACGTCGTGTTCGCCAACACCGACCTGCTCAAGACCGACGGCATCACGGTCCCGTCCGGCGCGACGATGAGCTGGGACGATCTGCAGTCGATGGCCAAGCAGGCGACCAAGGGCGGCGCCTACGGTCTCGGCTGGGGCCTGAAGTCGCCGACCGCCACGATGATGACGCTCGGCCTGAACTTCGACGGCACGTACTTCAGCGGCAGCGGCCAGGACGCGAAGATCAGCGTCGGTGACAACGAGAACCAGGTCCCCGAGCGGATCCACGCCATGGCGTACGACGACAAGTCGATCGACCCGACGTCGCTCACCCAGTCGGGCACCGACGTGCTGCCGAGCTTCTACGCCGGCAAGCAAGCGATGATCGTCGGCGGTAACTACGTCGCGCAGCAGATCAGCGAAGAGGCGCCGAAGAGCTTCCACTGGACGGTGCTGCCCCCGCTCGCGGGTACGTCGGCGGACCAGGCCGCTGACCCGCAGGTGCTGGCGGTCTCGCAGGCGAGCAAGCACGTGAAGGAAGCGACCGAGTTCATCGACTACTTCATGGCGGCGGACAACCTGGCGAAGGTCGCCATGGGCGACTGGTTGATCCCGACCACCGACGCCGCTCGTGCGGCGGTGCAGAAGGCGACCGGCGGTGCGAACGGCTGGACGCAGACGCTGGCTGGCGCGAAGTACCAGGTGTCGGCGCCGTTCCAGACCGCCACGAACTACCCCCAGTGGAAGGACCAGATCGCCACGCCGGCGTTCCAGCAGTACCTGGCCAACAAGATCAGCCTGCAGGATCTGGACCAGAAGCTGACCGACGGCTGGTCCCAGGTGAACCAGTAGGACCTAGCTCGACGATCAGCACCAACGGGTGGGTGGCCCGGCGAACCCGGGTCACCCACCCGCCAGAACCACGAATGCAGAAAGGCAGCCCGGTGAGTCTGCTGGAGGACAAGGCGGTCGGTGCCATCGCCGGCGCCGCGGTCGGCGACGCATTGGGCGGCGCCACCGAGGGTTGGACGCCCGAACAGATCCAGGAACGGCACGGCGGCTGGGTGACCGGCATCGTCGGCCCCTACTACGAGAACTGGCGCGACGCGCGACCGATCGCGCCGTACCACAAGGGCGACGGGCACGTCACCGACGACACGTTGATGACGCACGCGCTCGTCGACGTCTACGCCAAGCGGCGCACGCACCTGGACGCGTACGCGATCGCGTCGGACCTGGTGCCGCTGTTGATCCAGGAAAAGCGCTGGGTGCCGGAGCTTGAGACCGAGGCGCTGCTGCTGAGCCGGATCTTCCTGGCCGAGAAGTGGCTCGTCGCGCGGCTGCACTACGGCCACGTCGACCCGCGCGAGGCGGGCGTCGGCAACCTGGTCAACTGCGGTGCGGCCATGTACATGGCACCCGTCGGAGTGGTCAACGCGGCCGACCCCGAGGGCGCCTACGCTGAGGCGATCGACATCGCCGGTGCGCACCAATCAAGCTACGGACGTGAGGCGGCGGGCGTCTTCGCCGCGGCGGTGGCTGCCGCGATGGCGCCGGACGCGACCGCCGAGTCGGTGACGTCCGCCGCGCTCGAGCTGGCCCACGACGGGACGCGCGCCGCGATCGAGGCGGTCCTCGCCGCCGCGCGCACGCAGACCGACTGGCAGACCGCGATTCCCGTGCTGCGCAAGGCGATTGAGCCGTTCGACACGGTCGGCCCGGAGTACCGCGCGCCGGACATGGACGCGCGCCGCCCGAGCCGCACGAAAGCCATCGAGGAGCTGCCGGTCGCGCTCGGCTTCGTGCTGCTGGCCGGCGGCGACTACACGGACGCTGTCCTCGGCGCGGTCAACTACGGACGGGACGCGGACTCGATCGCGACCATGGCCGGCGCGATCACCGGCGCGCTCGGCGGCACCGCGTCTGTCCCGGCACAGTGGCGCGAGCAGGTCGCGACCGCCAGCCGCCTCGACATCAGCGAGCCGGGTCGCGTCCTCGCCACGCTCGCTGCCGAGCTGCACACCCAGGACGCGCAGCGCGCCGCCGCGCGCGCCGCGGCCCGCGATCGGCTCGCCGCCGGCCGATGAGACTCACCTGGGTGCAGCCCGAGGACCTCGTCCCGCACGCACTGGTCCAGGCCGCCGCGGAGGGCATCGACGCCACCGCGGTGGCCGACCGGTGGCGCGCGGCGGGCGGTCCGCTGACGCCGGCGGTGAGCGGCGCCTCGGACGACCCGAGCCTGGTCCCGTTGCGCGGGCTGGCCGGGGAACTGCTCGACGAGCTGGACCGGCTGACCCAGGAGCGTCGGGCCGGACACGAGATCGACGACCTCGACGTGCTGGCCGCCGCGTGGACACCGTCACCCGTCGTGCCCGCGGCGGTCGATCGCGACCGGATGCTCGGGGCCTGGCTCGGCCGCGCGGCCGGATGCCTGCTCGGCAAGCCGGTCGAGAAGCTGCCACGTGAGGGCATTCGCGCGATCGCCGAGGCGACCGGCAACTGGCCGGTACGCGGCTACTTCACCGAGGTCGGCCTGCCCGCGGACATCGGTGCGCGGTGGACGTGGAACAAGCGCAGCCGGCCAACCAGCCTCGTCGAGAACATCGACGGCATGCCCGAGGACGACGACCTCAACTTCGCGATGCTCGCGCTCGCGCTGGTCGAGCAGCACGGGGCGGACCTGTCGACGGAGGACGTCGCGCAGGCCTGGCTCAACGACCTGCCGGCCGGTCGGGTGTTCACCGCTGAGCGTGCGGCCTATCGCAACCTGCTCGACGGAGTTCCACCGGAGCGCGCGGCACTGGTGCGCAACCCGTTCCGCGAGTGGATTGGCGCGCTGATCCGCACCGACGTGTACGGCTGGACGCATCCCGGCGACCCGCACGCCGCCGCCCGCGCCGCCTACCCGGACGCCTGGCTGAGCCACCGCCGCAACGGGCTGTACGGCGCGCTGTTCGTGGCCGCGGCGAGTTCGGCTGCTTTGGTCGCCGGCGACGTGGAAACCGTGCTCGACGCGGGGCTGTCGGTCGTCCCCGCCGACAGTGCGCTCGACCGCGCGGTGCGGCACGGCCGCGAACTCGGACGCTCCGGCCGCTCGTTGGACGACGCCCTGGACGAGTTGCACGCGAACTACGGCGACCTGCACTGGGTGCACACCGTCAACAACGCGGCCCTCATCGCGTACGCGCTCACGGCGAGCGGCGGCGACTTCACCAGCGCGGCCGGGATCGCCGTGATGGGAGGTTGGGACACCGACTCGGCCGGCGCGACCGTGGGCGCGTTGTGCGGCGCATTGGCCGGTGCGTCAGCGCTGCCCGAGTCGTTCGTCACGCCCCTGAAGAACCGCATCGCGAGCTCGCTGCCGGGCTTCGACGGCATCGCAATCGACGAACTGGCCGCGCGGACGTCCGCGGCCGTGCAGGTGGATCGATGACCGCGCGCATAGCGGTGCTCGGCAGCGCGAACATGGACCTCGTGGTGAGTGTGCCGCGCGCACCCGAGCGCGGCGAGACCGTCAGCGGGACCGCGTTCCGCACGTTGCCCGGCGGCAAGGGGGCCAACCAGGCGCTCGCCGCGCAGCGCGCCGGCGGTCAGGTGCGCTTCCTCGGTGCGGTCGGCGACGACAGCCACGGCGCACGCATCCGGGAACTGCTCGCGGCCGACGGCATCGACGTGTCCGGGCTGGTGACGTCCGACGAACCCACGGGCACGGCGCACATCGTCGTCGACGATGCGGGGGAGAACTCGATCGTTGTGGTGCCGGGCGCGAACGCGACGCTTCAGTCGCTGACGCAGCAGCACCGCGAGGTGATCGCGTCCGCCGACGCGCTGCTGTTGCAGCTCGAGCTGCCGCTGGGGATCGTCACCGAGGCGGCCGCGTTCGCGCGTGCGCACGGTGTTCGCGCGATCCTGACACCGGCACCCGCGATCGCGCTGCCCGCCGGGCTGTACGCCGACGTCGACCTGCTTGTGCCCAACCAGCACGAGGCCGCGATCCTCGCCGGCGTTCCTGACCCGGACGTGGCCGGGCGCGCGTTGAACACGCGCGGCTGTGACGTACTGGTGACGCTCGGCGCCGCCGGATCCCGTTACTACGCAGCGGATTCTGACGTCGTCAGCGTTCCCGCATTCGTGGTCGACGCTGTCGACACCACCGCGGCCGGCGACAGCTTCGTCGGCGCCTACGCTGTCGCCGCGGCTGAAGGTGCGACAACGCGCTCAGCAGTCCGGTTCGCGAGCGCTGCGGCCGCGCTCGCTGTCGGCCGGGTGGGTGCGTCCGCGTCCATCCCTTGGCGTACCGACATCGACCGGTTCCTGAACGACCACCCGGAGCACTCGGCATGCTGAACCCGTACGTCCCGCGCCCGCTCGACCTCTACACGGAGGTGCCGCTGGAGCCGGACGCGAACCTGTCCGTGCTGGACGAGGCGAAGATCCTTGCCGCGCCGAGTGATCCGGCGCAGTGGGATGCGTGGCGCGCGCAGTTGACGGCGTGGCGCGAGGGTGCCCGCGAGCGGCTGCACTATGACGGCTCGCGTTACGACACCGAGCGCGGCGACTGCTTCGTCATCGACGTGCTGTGGCTCTGGGACGAACTGCTCTATGACCACGACGCCGGCACGTTCACGCTGGGGAAGTACTTGGCGCACGCGGAGCGCGAGTTCGGCGGAGTCGACGGCGTCCTGCTGTGGCATGCCTATCCCGTCGAGGGCGTCGACGACCGTGACCAGTACTCGTACTACCGCGACATTCCCGAACTGCCCGCGCTCATCTCCGAACTGCAGCAACGCGGTGTGCGCGTGTACGTCGTCGTGTACCCGTGGGAGTCCGTCGAGCCGGAGGACATCCGCGCGCTGGTCGAACACACCGGCGCGGACGGTGTCTTCTTCGACAGCGTGAAGGAGGGTGCCGCCGAGGTCCGCAAGGAGCTCGACGCGCTGCGTCCCGGTATCAGCATGGAGGCCGAGTCGCGGCTGCCGGCCGCGAGGTTGTCCGATCACACGATGTCGTGGGCGCAGTGGTACGCCGACTCGCCGGTGCCGGGCGTCATGCGCGCGAAGTGGTTCGAGCGTCGGCACGTGCAGCACCACGTGCGGCGCTGGAACCGCAGCCACCTGCAGGAGCTGCATTCGGCCTGGCTCAACGGGGTCGGGATCATGCTGTGGGAGACCGTGTTCGGTGTCTGGGTGGGCTGGAGCCCGCGCGACAAGTCGGTGCTGCGGGCCATGCGCGTCGCGCACCGCGACTGGGCGCCGTGGCTGCGTAGCGAGGCGTGGACTCCGCTGGCCGATCACCCCGGCGGTGATTGCCAGGTGTACGCGTCGCGCTGGGAACACGACGGAATTCCGTTGTGGACGCTGGCCAATTCCGGCGACGACGACCACGTCGGCCCGCTGCTGCGCATCACCGGCCTGGACGATCACGCGTTCACCGAGCTGACCGCCGGGTTGCCGCTGACCGTCTCCCGCGACGGTGACGTGACGGTGATCAGCGGCGAGCTGCCCGCGGGTGCGGTCGCCGCGATCGTCGCCACCGCGGCGGCGGCCGCCCCTGCGAGCGCGTCGGTCGAGTACGACCGCGATCACGCGTTCGCGGCGCGAATCGCAGAGCGAATCCGTCCGAGCTCGCCCGCACCGGCGCGGCATCCGGGCGCAGAGCTGGCGGTCATCGACGGCGGGCGGCGCGACCTGGTCGTGCACCACCGCGCTCGCGAGACCGGCCTCTACGGCGAGACGCCCTACGTCGACGAGTGGAAGCCGTTGCCGCCGCGGCTGCACCACCGTGCGACGCTGCACCGCACCGTGTACCTGAACCGATTCGCGATCGAGCGCACCGAGGTCAGCAACGCGCAGTACCGGCGGTTCCTGGCCGAGACCGGTTACCGGCCGATCCGCGCCGAACGCTTCCTCGCGCACTGGGTAGACGGTCGCCCTGTGCCGGGCACGGAGAACCGCCCGGTCACGCACGTGGATCTCGCGGACGCGCGTGCGTACGCGACCTGGGCCGGCCTGCGGCTGCCGTCCGAGGACGAGTGGCAGCTCGCCGGTGAGGCCGGGCTGCTGCGGCGCTCCGAGCCGCCGGTGTGGAACCTGACCGAGAGCGAACACACCGACGGGCGCAGCAGGTTCTGCATCCTCAAGGGCGGTTCGGGGTACCTGAACACCGGCTCCGACTGGTACTTCGACGGCGGCTCGCAGCCGCCGGACGTGTCGGTGAAGTACCTGCTGACTGGGGCCGGGCTGTTCCGCTCGCCGTGGATCGGGTTCCGGTGCGCAGTGGACGTGGAGGGAGACGGCCGGTGAGCGCGCCGCTGCAGGGCATCCGTGTCGTCGAGACAGCGACGCTGTTCGCGGGACCGCTCGCCGCGACCCATCTGGGCGACTTCGGCGCGGACGTGCTCAAGATCGAGCACCCCAGCAAGCCGGACGCCGCCCGCGGGCACGGCGCGAGCAAGGACGGGATCGGCCTGTGGTTCAAGACCATCGGCCGCAACAAGCGGATGGCGACGGTGGACCTGTCGCAGCCCGAGGGCCAGGACGTGTTGCTGGACCTGATCGAGCGCGCGGACGTGCTGATCGAGAACTTCCGTCCCGGCACGCTCGAGCGATGGAACCTCGCGCCGGGACGGCTGCACGTGCGCAACCCCGGTCTGGTGATCGCGCGCGTGACCGCCTTCGGGCAGTTCGGGCCGTACTCGGCCCGCCCGGGCTTCGGTTCGCTGGCTGAGGCGATGAGCGGGTTCGCGGCGATCACCGGCGAGCCGGACGGTCCGCCCACCCTGCCGCCGTTCGGGCTGGCCGACGGCGTGACCGCGCTGGCCACCGCGTTCGCCGTGATGACAGCGCTGCGCGAACGCGACCGTAGCGGCCACGGTCAGGTGATCGACATGGCGATCATCGAGCCGATGCTCGCGATGCTCGGCGGGCAGGTGAGCCAGTACGACCAGCTCGGCACCGTCGCGCCGCGACTCGGGAACCGGTCGGCCAACAACGCGCCGCGCAACGTGTACCGCAGCCGGGACGGCGAATGGCTTGCGGTGTCGACGAGTTCACAGAGCATCGCCGAGCGGGTGATGCGCATGGTCGGCCGAGAGGACGTCGTGTCCGAGCCGTGGTTCGCGACCGGTGGCGGGCGCGCCGAGCACGCCGACGAGCTCGATGCTGCCGTCGGCGGCTGGATCGCCGCGCGCGACGCGTCCGAGGTGATGGCCGCCTTCGAGAAGGCGCAGGCCGCGGTGGCCCCGGTCTACGACGCGCGCGGGATCGTCGAGGACCCGCAGTTCGCCGCGCTCGGCACAATAGCGACCGTGGACGATCCGGACCTGGGCGCGCTGAAGATGCAGAACGTGCTCTTCCGCATGTCCGACACGCCTGGGCGCATCCGGTGGACGGGGCGCGCGCACGGCGCCGACACCGACGCGGTGCTCGCCGGGATCGGGCGAACGCCGGAGGAGATCGCGAAGCTGCGGGCGGCAGGGGTGGTCTGATCATGACGCCGCTGACCTGGCTGTACGTCCCGGGCGATCGCCCCGAGCGCTTCGAGAAGGCGGCCGCGTCCGGAGCCGACGTGGTGATCGTCGACCTGGAGGACGCGGTCGTCCCTGCGCACAAAGCGGCGGCGCGCGAGAACGCCGTGCAGTGGCTGGCCAGCGCGCGGCCCGGAACCGTCGAGGTGCGCGTCAACGGGCTGAGCACGCCGTGGGCGCCGGACGACCTCGCGGCCCTCGCCGACGTGCCCGCGCTGCGCGGTGTGCGGCTGCCGAAGGTCGAGTCACCGGACGATGTGCGCGCCGCGCTGAACTTGCTGGCCGCGGCCGACCGCGACGTGACCTGTTTGATCGAGACGGCGCGGGGTGTCGAGGCCGCGTTCGAGATCGCGTCCGTGCCGCGGACCGGTGCGATCGCGCTGGGGGAGGCCGACCTGGCCGGTGACCTCGGTGTGCGCAGCGCCGACGCGTTGACGTGGGCGCGGTCGCGGGTGCTGATCGCGGCGCGGGCTGCGGGACTGCCCGCGCCTGCGATGTCGGTTTTCCCGCACGTGGACGACTTGGACGGGCTCGCCGCCAGCTCGCGCGCCGGGCGGCGGCTCGGGTTCGTCGGTCGCGCCGCGATCCATCCGCGGCAGGTGCCGGTGATTGCCGCCGCGTTCCGTCCCTCGCCGGAGGAGATCGCTGACGCCCACGCGGTGATCGACTCGTTCGCGCGGGCCAGCGAGGCCGCCACCGGCGTCCTGGTGCTGGACGACGGCCGGATGATCGACCCGGCGATGGTGGTGCAGGCGCGCGCGGTGCTAGATCGTGCCGGCGAGCCGAGCGGGTCCGGTTAGGCGCTCCGGCCGGCGATCAGGTCGTCCGGGGCGAACGTCCGCACGGTGCCTCGCGTGGCCAGGTGCACCGGCCACGGCGAGAGGCGTCGTCCGAACGCGTTCATGATCTCGCGCGCCCACGCCGTGTCGCTCGTGGTGATGTGCGCCGAACCCGGACGCGACAGCAGCAACGCCGTGCTGGTGAATCCGGCGTCGTCGGCCAGCCCTTCGATCACGCTCACGAGGTTGGCCAACATCTCTGCGTCGGGCTCTACCGGGATGTCGTCGATCGGCATCACCAGCGGGGACAGCTGCCCGTCCGCGTACAGGAAGATCAGCCAGAGGCTGCGCCGGCCGAAGCCGCCCGGACCCATCAGGTCCTGCCAGAGCGTGGACAGCTCGGCGCCGTTGCGGACGTATGTTTCTTCGGGTCGCTTGAGGCTCATGCAGGCGATTCTGGGCCCGATCCGCGGACGCAATCGCGTTATCCACAGGGGCAATTCGCAATTTCCGGCGGCCGGCGTATCCCGCAGCGTCGTCGTCCCGCCTGCGCGGTCGCTAGCGATCGCGCAGGTTGATCTGGTCGTGCTGCGCTGCGAACGCATCGATCTCTTCAGTCGTCGGCTCGCGTCCGTCCGCGTGCAGCTCGAGCAGTCCGTCGAAGTACTGCTCGCGCGGGATGCCCGGCGTGAACAGGATGAGGAAGCGGGCGCCGACGTCCTCACCGGCGGAGCGGAAGCCGTGCACGCCGTGACGCGGCACGTAAATCAGATCGCCGGCATGGGCGGTCGTCCATTCGGTGTCGTTCAGAACGGCCAGTTCGCCGTCCAGCACGTAAAAGGTTTCGCTGAACCCGGTGTGGAAGTGCGCGCCCGGCCCGCCACCGCCGGGAGCCATGGTGACCTCGAAGAGCCCGAAGTCGTTGCCGGTCTGCGCCGAGGTCGCGATGAAGCGGGTGCGCGCCTGTGGATCGTTGCCCGCATGCCGCTGGCCATCGCGCCGCACCACCGTGGCGCGTATGTCGGGGTAGCTCACCCGCGTGACCCTATCCGTCGTCTCCGATTGCGGGCGTTACTTCCAGCGGAAGTGCACGAAGATGCGACCGAAGTTGTCGCGGTCCTTCTCGACGCGGTGGTAGAGCGCGCGGATTTCCTTCTGGTCGAGGAAGCGCAGCACCCGCTTCTTCAACTGGCCGGAGCCCTTGCCGGGGATGATCTCGACCAGCGGAGCCTTCTTGGCGATCGCCTCGTCGATGATCGCCCGCAGCGCGCGGTCGATCTCCTCGCCGCGGTTGTAGATGTCGTGCAGGTCGAGCTTCAGCTTCACACCGCCCATTGTCCGTCACGGCACAGCGGTGGGTCGGATTGATCTGCACTGACCTTGCGCTGCCGGGTTGCGGTCTGGTTGTGGTCGCTCGAGGTGGGCAGTGACAGCGGTCAGTTTGATCTTCACTTTGGTTGCTCTGCCGGGTTGCGTTCCGGCTTGGCTCGCTCGAGGTGGGCAGCGACGGCGGTCAGTTTGATCTTCACTTTGGTTGCTCTGCCGGGTTGCGGTCTTGTTGTGGTCGCCCCTGTCGGCGGCGACGGGACGGTTTGACCTTTGCTTTGGTTGCGTTGCCGGGTCGCGATCCGGCTCTGCTCACTC
>DASTXN010000023.1:0-3401 GCA_035765515.1 Jatrophihabitantaceae bacterium
CAGGGCATCGACAAGCAGCTCGTCGGCGAGGTCGCTGCCAACATCCGCAAGCTGCGCAAGCCCGAGCCCTACAAGGGCAAGGGTGTCCGTTACGCGGGCGAGCAGATTCGCCGCAAGGTCGGAAAGGCTGGTAAGTGACGATGGCCATCGCACTCAAGTCCGGCAAGTACACCAGCGCGCGCACGGCGTCGCGCCTGCGTCGCCAGGTCCGGGGACGCAAGAAGATCAGCGGCACCGCGGAGCGTCCGCGTCTCGTGGTCACCCGCTCGGCCAAGCACATCTCCGTGCAGGTCGTCGACGACAACGTCGGCAGGACGCTCGCCTCGGCCAGCACCATGGAGGCCGACCTGCGTGCCTTTGACGGTGACAAGTCGGCCAAGGCCCGCAAGGTCGGCGAGATCGTCGCCGAGCGCGCGAAGGCCGCCGGCATCGAGGGTGTCGTGTTCGACCGGGCCGGCAACCGGTACCACGGGCGGGTCGCCGCCCTCGCCGAGGGCGCCCGCGAGGGCGGCCTCGCGTTCTGATCGCCCGCACGGGGGCTCCGCCCCCGTGGACCCCGGAACAGATTTGATACGGAAGAGGTAGTTCCAATGAGCGGATCCCAGCGCCGTAGCGGCGGTGGCGACCGTCGCGGTGGCCGCGACGACCGTCGTGGCCAGGCTGCGGACAAGACCGCCTACATCGAGCGGGTCGTCGCGATCAACCGTGTCGCCAAGGTCGTGAAGGGTGGTCGTCGCTTCAGCTTCACCGCCCTCGTGATCGTCGGTGACGGCGACGGCATGGTCGGCGTGGGCTACGGCAAGGCCAAGGAGGTCCCGGCCGCCATCGCCAAGGGCGTCGAGGAGGCGAAGAAGAACTTCTTCCGCGTCCCGCGCATCCAGGGCACCATCCCGCACCCCGTGCAGGGTGAGAAGGCGGCGGGCGTCGTCCTGCTCCGTCCGGCTGCTCCCGGTACCGGTGTGATCGCCGGTGGTCCGGTGCGCGCCGTGCTGGAGTGCGCCGGCATCCACGACGTGCTCAGCAAGTCGCTCGGCTCGTCCAACCAGATCAACATCGTGCACGCGACCGTCGAGGCGCTGCGCTCGCTCGAGGAGCCCGAGGCCGTCGCGGCCCGCCGGGGCCTCCCCGTCGAGGACGTCGCCCCGGCCGCGCTGCTGAAGGCTCGTGCGGAGGTGAGTCAGTGATGGCGCGCCTCAAGGTCCAGCAGCGTCGCTCGACGATCGGCTGCAAGAAGAACCAGCGGGACACCCTCCGCACGCTTGGTCTCAAGCGCATCGGCGACGTCGTCGTCAAGGAGGACCGTCCCGAGATCCGTGGCATGCTCCAGACGGTCAGGCACCTGATCGTCGTGGAAGAGGTGGACTGACATGACGCTCAAGCTGCACCACTTGCGTCCTGCCCCCGGCGCCAAGACCGCCAAGACCCGCGTGGGTCGCGGTGAGGGCTCCAAGGGCAAGACCGCCGGTCGAGGCACCAAGGGCACCAAGGCCCGCTACCAGGTGCCGGCCAGCTTCGAGGGTGGCCAGATGCCGCTGCACATGCGGCTGCCGAAGCTCAAGGGCTTCAAGAACCCCTTCAAGGTGGAGTTCCAGGTCGTGAACCTCGACCGGATCAACGAGCTCTTCCCGGAGGGTGGCGCCGTGGGCGTCGAGGACCTCGTGACCAAGGGCGCCGTCCGCGGCGGCCACCCGGTCAAGGTGCTCGGCTCCGGCGACATCTCGGTGCCCGTCCAGGTGACCGCGCACGCGTTCTCGGCTTCGGCCAAGGACAAGATCGCGGCCGCCGGCGGCTCCACCACCGAGCTCTGAGTAGAGCCCGGACCGGCCGTCGGCCGACTGACGTGCCAGGGGCCCGAGCAGCCAGGAACCACCGCATCGGCGGTGGTCTCCGGCCGCTCGGGCCCCTGTTAGGCTTCCGTGGTCCTGCTGCACCGGCGCGGGACACGTACGTGAATGTAGGGGAGACAAGGACGGTGGCTGTCCAGTGTTAGGCGCCTTCGCCAGTGCGTTCCGCACGCCGGATCTGCGACGCAAGCTGCTGTTCGTCGGGTTGATCATCGTGATCTTCCGGCTCGGCTCGCAGATCCCGGCCCCGGGCGTCAACGTCGGGAACGTCCAGGCGTGCTTCCGCCAGATCGAGAACGACGGCCTCTACGGCCTGATCAACCTGTTCTCGGGCGGCGCGCTCCTGCAGCTGACCATCTTCGCGCTGGGCATCATGCCCTACATCACCGCGAGCATCATCCTGCAGCTGCTGGTGGTCGTGATCCCGCGCCTGGAGACCCTCAAGAAGGAGGGCCAGGCCGGCCAGACCAAGATCACCCAGTACACCCGGTACCTCACGCTCGCGCTCGCGGTGCTGCAGGCGACCGGCATCGTCGCGCTGGCGCGCTCGCGCCAGCTGCTGCAGGGCTGCCCCGAGGCGCTGCTCTACAACGAGGACAGCCTGATGACCGTCGTGGTCATGGTGGTCACGATGACCGCCGGCACCGCGGTGATCATGTGGCTCGGCGAGCTGATCACCGACCGCGGCATCGGCAACGGCATGTCGATCCTGATCTTCACCCAGGTCGTCGCCGGCTTCCCGTCGTCGCTGTGGCAGGTCAAGGTCTCGCGCGGCTGGTGGGTCTTCGCGCTGGTGATGGCGATCGGCCTCGTCCTGGTGGCCGCGGTGATCTTCATGGAGCAGGGCCAGCGGCGCATCCCGGTGCAGTACGCCCGGCGGATGGTCGGCCGCAAGATGTTCGGCGGCTCGTCGACGTACATCCCGCTCAAGGTCAACCAGGCCGGCATCATCCCGGTCATCTTCGCCTCGAGCCTGCTCTACCTCCCGGCCATGGCCGCGCAGTTCTCCGGCGGCGACTCCGCCTGGTCCCGGTTCCTGAACAACTACCTGGTGACCGGCGCGCACCCGCTCTACATGGCTCTCTACTTCGCGCTGATCATCTTCTTCACCTACTTCTACGTCGCGATCACGTTCAACCCCGTCGAGGTCGCCGACAACATGAAGAAGTACGGCGGCTTCATCCCCGGCATCCGGGCGGGCAAGCCGACCGAGGAGTACCTCCAGTACGTCCTGTCGCGGATCACGCTGCCGGGCTCGCTCTACCTGGGCCTGATCTCGCTGATCCCGCTGATCGCGCTGGTCCTGGTCAACGCCAACCAGAACTTCCCGTTCGGCGGCACCTCGATCCTGATCATGGTCGGCGTCGCGCTCGACACCGTGAAGCAGATCGAGAGCCAGCTGCAGCAGCGGAACTACGAAGGGTTCCTCCGGTGACGCGACTGATCCTCATGGGCCCGCCGGGAGCCGGCAAGGGCACCCAGGCCAAGGTGGTCTCCCAGCGGCTGGGCATCCCGGCCATCTCCACGGGCGACATCTTCCGCGCCAACGTCTCCCAG
>DASTXN010000024.1:0-5990 GCA_035765515.1 Jatrophihabitantaceae bacterium
CGGTTTCATAAGCGAATACAGGACACCGGAAATGACAACGCTCTCCCAGTCGGCGACCCCGACTTCCCACATCTGCCGGCACACCCCGCCGTGCCCCGCCGCCGACGCCGACGATCGCGACGCGGCGCGAGTGATCGCCGCACACCCCGAGCAGGGCTGGAGCCTGCTGTGCAACGGCGTCGTGCTTTTCGAAGACTTCGGCGAGCTGCTGCCCGACGGCCAGAGCCGCGCCGCGCGGCGGCACGAACTGCTGCTGGCCTCGCCGCACCGCAAGGCGGGCTGAGCCTCCCGGGTGGCCGGGTTCCCGGGTGGCTCAGCCGCTCAACCCGACCACCAGCCACATGAATCCGGCGCCGGCGAGCGTGCAGGCCAGCGTCATCCGTGACGCGTGCCGGGCGTGCGCCTCGGGCAGGATGTCCGAGGTGGCGAGGTACAGCAGGAACCCGGCGAAGTAGCCGAGGTAGATCCCGATCGCGTCCCCCGGCACCGAGAACGCCGAGCCGATGACGGTACCGATCACCGGCGCGATCGCGTCCAGTCCGAGCATCACCAGCGCGCGGCGGCGCGCGTTGCCGTACAGCGTGGTGATGGTGAAGGTGTTGAAGCCGTCGGCGAAGTCGTGCGCGATGACCGCGATCGCCACCGCGAGCCCCACCGAGGTGCCGGCCTGAAAACCCAGGCCGATCCCGACGCCGTCGAGCAGGCTGTGGACCACCAGCCCACCGCCGGCGAGCACGCCGACCGACTCCGCACCGTGTCCGTGCCCATGGCCATGGCCGTGCCCGCCGTGTTCGTGGCCCCCGTGTTCGTGGCCGCCGAACTCCCCCTCGTGGCCGCGGTGAATCGCCAAGGAACGCTCCAGCACGTGCACGCAGAAAAACCCGCCGATCAGCGCCAGCATCACTGCCGGCACGCCGAACACCCTCTGGTGCGCCTCGTCCAGAGCCTCGGGCAGCAGGTCGAATCCGACCACGCCGAGCATCACTCCCGCCGCCAGGCCGAGCACGAGGTGCAGCTTGTCCCTCACCCGGAGCGCGATCACGCCACCGAAGCAGGTGGCCAGGAATGCGCCGGAAGCGAGCAGGTAGACCATGGCGGAACCTTCACGAGCGGGATCGGGCAGGACGCCGTAACCATACTCGATATGAGAACCATTCCCAATAACCGGGTAGAGGTTCAGCCGCGGTGCACCGTCCGGCCGTGGTCGCCGAACGGTTCGTCCCGCGCGCGGACGGCCGCGCGGAAGCCGTCCTGCGCCGCGCTGCGCGCGAAGGCGTAGCCCTCCGGTGTGTGCCGCGCGATGCCGTCGAAGACGGTGCTGATCATCCCGCTGGTCGCGACGCCCTGGGCAAGCAGTGCCGAGTTCAGCGCCAGCTTGGCCATCATCAACTGGTTCAGCGGCATCCGGGCGATGCGCTCGAGCAGGATCTCGGTGCGCTCGTCGAGATCGTCCGGCGCCGGCGCCTCGACGGCGAGCCCCCAGTCGGCGGCTTCGGCGCCGGTGATGCAGTCGCCGGTGAACAGCAATCGCTTGGCGCGCTGATCCCCCAGCCGGTGCGCCCACATGCCCGCGGCCGGAACGCCCCAGACCCGCATCGGCGGGTAGCCGATCTTGGTGTCGGCCGCAGCGATGATCTGGTCCGCGAACAGCGCAATGTCCGTCCCGCCCGCCACGCAGAAGCCGTGCAGCTTCGCCACCGTCGGCTTGTTGGCGTGCAGGAGGCTGGCGAACCCCTTGTTGAAGCGGGACATCAGCGCATAGTCGACCATCGGATCCCACGTTTTCGACGGATCGTGGTTGGCGGCCTGCACGGCCGGATCGAGGACGGTGTCTCTGTAGCTCGACGGAGCCGGCTGCCCGTCCATGCCCTGTTCGGCAAACATGCCCAGGTCATAGCCGCCACAGAAACCGCTCCCACGCCCGGCGACGACGATGACGTGCACGCCCCGGTCGAGGTCGGCCCGCTCCACCGCCTGTGACAGCTCGACCGGGGTGTCCATCGTGATCGCGTTGCCGTGCTCGGGGCGGTCGAAGGTGATCCGCGCGATCCGCCCGGTGACCTCGTAGGTCAGGGTCCGGTACTCCCCCATGGCCTACTCGCCGACCTTGGCGCGCTCCAGGATCGTCGCGGTGTCCAGGCCGCGCGGAAGCGTGCCGTAGGCGACGCCCCAGTCCCGCGCCAGCCGCGAGGCGTTGAACGCGTCCGACACGGCCGGGTCGCCGTGGCGCAACAGCAGCGAGCCCTGCAGCAGCATGGCCATCCGCTCGACCACGTGCCGCGCCCGGAACTGCAGGTCCTCGGGGTCGGAGAACTCCTTGCGCAACATGGCGAGCGCGTCGTCGTAGCGCGGATCGGTGCCGGCCGCGAGCTCCAGTTCGCCGAAGAACGCCTCGATCGTCTCCGGCTCCTTGACCATCGCGCGCAGGGTGTCCAGCGCGGCGACGTTGCCCGAGCCCTCCCAGATCGAGATCAGCGGCGCCTCGCGGTACAGCCGCGGCATGCCGGAATCCTCGATGTACCCGTTGCCGCCGAGGCATTCCAGCGCCTCGACGGTGTGCGAGGCGAGCCGCTTGCAGAGCCAGTACTTGGTGACCGCCAGGCCGACACGCCGGAACGCGGCCTCGGCGCGGTCCCCCCGCAGCGACCGGTCGACCGCGCCGGCCAGCCGCAGCACCACCGTGGTGGCCGCCTCGGAGTCGACGGCCAGGTCGGCGAGCACGTTGATCATCGCCGGCTGGTCGACCAGGCGCGCTCCGAACGCGCGCCGGTGCGCCGCGTGGTGGATCGCATTGGCCAGCCCGATCCGCATTCCGCCGGCCGCCATCAGGGCGCAGTCCAGACGCGTCATGTTGACCATCTCGATGATGGTGCGGACGCCGCGTCCCTGTTCACCGACGAGCCAGCCGGTGGCCTCTTCGTACTCGACCTCGGACGACGCATTGGACTTGTTGCCGAGCTTGTCCTTCAGCCGCTGCAGGAAGAACGCGTTGCGCGAGCCGTCCGGCAGGACCCGCGGTACCAGGAAGCAGGACAACCCCGACTCGGTCTGCGCGAGCGTCAGGAACAGGTCCGACATCGGGGCGGAGGTGAACCACTTGTGACCGACCAGCCGATACGTGCCGTCCTGCTGCGGGACCGCGCGCGTGGTGTTCGCGCGCACGTCCGAGCCGCCCTGCTTCTCCGTCATCGACATGCCCGCGATCAGCCCGGCCTTGGTCAGCGGTGCCCGCAGCCCGAAGTCGTAGACGCGATTGGTCAGCAGCGGCTCGTACTGCGCGGACAGTTCCGGCGTGGTGCGCAGCGCCGGCACCACTGCGTACGTCATCGAGATCGGGCACAGGTGGCCCGCGTCGGCCACCCCCCATGCCATCATCTTCGCGGCGCGCGCGACGTGTGCGCCGGGCCGGTCGTCGGCCCACGGTGCGCCGTGCAGGCCGTGCTCGACGGCGGTGCGCATCAGCTCGTGGTACTGCGGCAGGTACTCGACCTCGTCCACCCGGAAGCCGTAGCGGTCGTGGGTGTGCAGGACGGGCGGGTGCTCGTTCGCCAGCCGTCCGGCCTCCTGCACGGACGTGCTGTTGCCGAGCCTGCCAAGCGCGCGGACCTCGTCCTCGGCCCAGCCGGCACCCTCGCGGTGCAGCGCCTCGAACAGCGCGGGGTGCGCCGTGATGTCCCGGCCGGTGTGCGGCGGTACCTGGTTGGTGACCTCATGCGTGGCTGGCATCGGTAGCTCCTATTCCGCGGATGGCGAAGGCGATGGCGGTGGGGACGGTGTCGGGATCGGCCTGCCCGGTGGCGAGCGGCCCGACGAGCACCTCGCCGAACGCGCCGACGAGCGCGGACGCGACGACGCCGGCGTTCTGTGGCGGCAGCTCGCCACTGCGCACGCCGTCCGCGATCGCGTCCGCGACGACCTCGGTGAACGCGCGGCGGAAGTGCAGGCGCAGCTCGTCGACCTTCGGGTCGACCGGTTCGGCGAGCAGGGCGTAGGCCAGGCGCGGTCGCTTCATGGCCCGTCCGGCGAACGTCTCGACGACGGCAACCACCCGGTCGACTGCCGTGCCGGCCCGCTGCGTCGCGTCGCGCACCGCCTCGACCTCGCTGCCGACGACGACCCGGAAGACCTCGGCGAGCAGGTCGGCCTTGCCGGCGAAGTGGTTGTAGACGGTGCCCGGGGCGATCCCGGCGCGCGCGGCCACCCGGGCGACCGATGCCCCGGCGTAGCCGGACTCGGCAACCAGGTCCGAGGCCGCCTGCACGATGCCCGCACGTTGGGCGTCCAGCCGGGCCTGGATCTGCGGGGTGCGTCGGTATGCCACACCAAGCAGTGAATCACGATTTCACTGCTTGGTCCAGCAGCGTGGGAGAGTGGACGCATGCACAAGCACTCCCTGGACGCCCTTGCCCGCGAGCTTCTCGAGGACGCCGGTCGCTCGGACGCCGGCCGCGCCGCGTCCACCGTGGTCGGCGGGCACGAACACGTGATGCGCCAGACCGTGGTCGCGCTCAAGGCCGGTTCGCAGCTGGCCGAACACGAGAACCCGGGCGAAGCGACGCTCTACGTGATCGCCGGTCGGGTCGAACTCGCGGTGGGTGAGGACTCGTGGCAGGGCAGGTCCGGGGATCTCGTCGAGATACCGCCCGCCCGGCACAGCCTGCTCGCGGTCGAGGACAGCGCCGTGCTGCTGACCGCGGTTCCCCGCGCGCACACCGGCTGACTCCGTCCGCCGTAGGTCGCCAGCCATAGCAGCCGGCGTCGTTGCCGCTCTATGGTCAGATCATGAAGGTGTCCACGCCGACGGCTGCACGCACCATTCCCGGCGACGGCGGCCTACCGCTGCTCGGCTATTCGCTCGACCTCGCGCAGGGCCGGATGCTCGCGGACCTGTCCCGCTACGAGAAGTACGGGCCGGTGTCCTGGCTGCGTGCCTTCGGGATGAAGATCGTCACCGTCGGCGGCCCCGAGGCCGCGGGCGAGGTACTGCAGAACCGCGACCGCGCGTTCGCCAGCGGCCCGGGATGGTCGTTCTTCATCGGGCCGTTCTTCGAGCGCGGCCTGATGCTGCTCGACTTCGACGAGCACCACCTGCACCGCCGGATCATGCAGGAGGCGTTCACCTCCGCCCGGCTGCGCGGCTACCTCGCCGCGATGAACCACGCGCTCGACGTCAGCCTGGACGGCTGGCAGCCCGGTGAGCAGTTCCGCGTCTACCCCGCACTCAAGCAGGCCACCCTGGACGTGGCCACCCGCACGTTCATGGGTGGCGAACTCGGGGCGGAGGCCAACCGGTTGAACCGCGCCTTCGTCGACTGTGTGCGGGCCGGCACCGCGCTGGTGCGCTTCCCCGTACCCGGCCTGCGCTGGTGGCGCGGTCTGGACGGCCGGCGCGTGCTCGAGGAATACCTGCACCCGCAGGTGGCGGTCAAGCGCGCGGGCACGGGCGAGGACATGTTCAGCGCGCTGTGTCACGCGCGCAGCGAGGACGGCGACCGGTTCACCGACGACGACATCGTCAACCACATGATCTTCCTGCTGATGGCTGCACACGACACGACGACCATCACGATGACGGCGATGAGCTACTACGTCGCCAAGCACCCCGACTGGCAGGAGCGTTGCCGTGACGAAGCTCTGGGCCTGGGCAAGGAGCAGCTCGACTTCGACGACCTGGACCAACTTCCGTCGCTCGACATGGTCGCCCGCGAGTCGATGCGGCTGATCACGCCGGTACCCGCAGTCGCGCGCCGGACCGTCAAGGACACCGAGGTGCTCGGCTACCCGATCCCGAAGGACACCCACGTCAGTGTCAGCCTCTACGCCGGGCACCACCTCGCGGACGTCTGGCCCGACCCGGAGCGGTTCGATCCGGAGCGCTTCTCCCCCGCGCGCCAGGAGGACAAGGTGCACCGCAACGCGTGGATGCCGTTCGGCAACGGCGTGCACAAGTGCATCGGCCTGCACTTCGGGATGATGCAGATCAAGGCGGC
>DASTXN010000025.1:0-17449 GCA_035765515.1 Jatrophihabitantaceae bacterium
CGCGGCAACGACCTGGCCCGCAAGCTCGGGCTGCCGTCCGCACCGGACGCGGTGGCTCACCTGCTGCTGACCGGCCGCCCGCGCGCCCTGGACGTGATCGACGCCGGCGGGGGAGTGATCGTCCCCGGCAACGTCTACGCGGGCATCGACGCGGTCGCCAACGAGCGCATCAACAAATCCCGGCTGCTGCCCGGGCTGCTGGCCTACCGGCTCGCGCCGGTCCTCGCGGTCGCGACCTGGCGGCCGCCGACCTATGCGCTCACGGTCGACGGACGCACCCGGGCCGTGAAAGCGCATACCGTCGTGGTCGCCAACTCCGGCGCCTACGGGCACGGGCTCGACATCGTCCCGCCGGCGGTCCTGGACGACGGGCTGCTGCACGTGATGACCGTGGGCGCCGGGCCGCGCCGCGAGATCGCCGCATTCATGCGCGAGGCCAAGACCGGCCGCCACGTGGAGCGCCCGGAGATCGAGATCACCACCGCTCGGCAGGTGACCATCTCGGCCGACCGCCACGTCCCGGTGTACGCCGACGGGGACCCGATCGGCGAGCTGCCGATCACCATCCGGATCCGGCCGCGGGCGCTTCCACTGCTCTGCGACTGACCGGGCGACCCGCCTCGGGCGCAGATCAACGCGACGAACCACCGGTCGCGCCGCTACAGTCGCGACAAGCAACTCCGCGTGGCACCGGTTTGTCTCCTTCATTCGGAGGGCACATGTTGCATGGCGAGAAGCGTCGGATCGCCGACCAGCTGGCGCAGTCGGCGGCCTGGGCCGGCTGTCCGCGCGCGGACGTGGACGCGCTTGTCGCGGCCGGCGGCGAAACGTCCTTCCCCGACGGCTGGCCGTTCGTGCGCGAAGGAACGCCCGCCGACGCCTGCTACGTGCTGCTTTCCGGAACGGCGCGGGTCTTCCTCGGCCGCCAAGAGATCGCGGTGCTCGGCATCGGCGACATCATCGGCGAGGGTGCGCTGCTCGAGGGCGGCCAGCGCTCGGCGACCGTGGCCGCGAGCAGTCCGTGCAAGGCGCTGCGCGTGGAGTACGAAGCGCTGCGCGAACTGCTGCGCGAGCGCCCGCAGCTGCGCGACAAGATGATCGCGGTCTACCGGTCCCGGCACCCCGACGCCTGATCAGGCTCCGGCGAGTGGCGCGTTTGCCCCGCGAGTGGCGCGATATTGCGCGCCACTGGGCACCCTAACGCGCCACTCGGCAAGCTCTGCTCGGTCAGTCAGGAGCCGAGCAGGTGGTTACGCAGCGCGGTGCCGTCCGCGTCCGTCCAGCCGTGTGCGCGCAGCCAGCCCGCGACTCCGCCGTGCTCGTTGTCGATCGCGTCCAGCACCCGTTCCATCGTCTCGGCGCGGGGCCGGTGCTTGTCGATCTGCTCGCCGGAGAGATCGGCGGCGTACGTGGTCGAGGCCAGCAGCCGGGAGAAAATCGCCTCGATGCGCTCGGCGCTGAGCGCGTAATCGGCCACGATCTCCTCCCGCGGCACGCCCACCTCGGCCAGCGCGAGCGCGGTGACGACACCGGTGCGGTCCTTGCCGGCAGCGCAGTGGACGATGGTCGCCCCGCCGCTGGTCGCGATCAGCCGCAGCGCGGCCACCGCGGAGTCCGCCCGGTCGGTGAGGTACCCGAGGTACACGGCCGCGGCGCCCTTGCGCGGGGCCTCGTCGTCGCTACGCCGGTTCTGCCAGGGCAGCACGACCGGGCCCCGCGGCGTGTTGTCCTCATCGAGGGCGGCCGCGTCGGTGTTACGGCCCGCCTCGGGAAACAGCGAGAAGTGCTCGACCCGAACGGACGGCTCGCGGGTCAGCGGCCCCGGGCCTTCGGCCTCCACCTCGACGCCCGTGCGCAGATCGGCGACGGCACGCACGTGATGCTCGTCCACCAGGCGGCGCACGTCCGACGGGGTCAGGCCCTGCAGGTTGTCCGAGCGGATCAGCCGGTTCGGCTGGACGGTGCGCCCGTCGCACGCGGGCAGGCCGCCGAGGTCGCGGACGTTCACCGCGCCGTCCAGCTCGATCCAGCGCGAATCCGTCACGCCTTCGACCCTACCGAGCGCATTAACGACCCCGCCGAGTGGCGCGTTAGCCCACCGAGTGGCGCGAAATTTCGCGCCACTCGAGGGGGTAAGTCGCCACTCGGCGAAGGTGTTCAGGTGCTCAGAGGCGCGGCGGGACTTTAGAAGCTGGCCTCGGCCACGTCCATCAGCGAGTTGTCGGTCGACTCGACACTCTGGCGGCGCGCGGCCAGCTCGGGCAGGACGGTCTGCGCGAAGAACCGGGCCACGGCCGGCTTGCCTGCGTAGAACGCGCGGTCGGCCTCCGAGACTCCGTTCGCATCCAGCTTCGCCAGCGCGACGGACGCCTGGCGCAGCAGCAGGTAGCCGACCATCAGGTCGCCTGCCGACAGCAGCAGCCGGGTGGTGTTCTGCCCGACCTTGTAGACGTTGGCGACGTCCTCCTGGCCGCTCATCAGCTGGCCGAACATCGCGGCCGTCATCGCGCCGAAGTCCTCCAAGGCCTTCTGCACCGACGCGGCCTCCTCCTTGAGCCGGCCCTCATCGGCGATCGACTCCAGGAACGCGGTGATCTCGTTCGAGATCGCGCCCAGCGCCGCGCCCTTGTTCTTCACGATCTTGCGGAAGAAGAAGTCCTGGCCCTGGATCGCGGTGGTGCCCTCGTAGAGGGTGTCGATCTTGGCGTCGCGGATGTACTGCTCGAGCGGGTAGTCCTGCAGGTAGCCGGAGCCGCCGAACGTCTGCAGCGCCTGCGCCAACTGATCGTACGAGCGCTCCGAGCCGGCGCCCTTGACGATCGGCAGCAGCAGGTCGTTGATCGCCTCGTCCAGCGTGGTGTCCGCGCCGGTGGCCTCGCCGATGATGATCCGGTCCTGGGCGCTGGCGGTGTAGTAGACGAGCGCCCGCAGGCCCTCGGCGTACGCCTTGTTCAGCATCAGGCTGCGGCGCACGTCCGGGTGGTTGATGATCGTGACGCGGGGGGCGGTCTTGTCACCGGACTTGGTCAGGTCGGCCGACTGGACTCGGGTCTTGGCGTATTCGAGCGCGTTCAGGTAGCCGGTGGACAGCGTCGCGATCGCCTTGGTGCCGACCATCATCCGGGCGTGCTCGATCACCTGGAACATCTGCGCGATGCCGTCGTGGACGTCGCCGACGAGCCAGCCCTTGGCCGGGATCCCGTCGATCTCGCCGAAGCGCACCTCGCAGGTGGTCGACGCCTTCAGGCCCATCTTGTGCTCGACGTTGGTGACGAAGGCGCCGTTACGCTCACCGAGCTCGCCGGTTTCCGGGTCGAAGTGCCACTCCGGGACGACGAACAGCGACAGCCCCTTGGTGCCCGGGCCGGCTCCCTCGGGACGGGCCAGGACCAGGTGGATGACGTTCTCGACCATGTCGTTGACGGCCGAGGTGATGAAGCGCTTGACGCCCTCGATGTGCCACGATCCGTCGGGCTGCTCGACTGCCTTGGTGCGGCCGGCGCCGACGTCCGAACCGGCGTCCGGCTCGGTGAGCACCATGGTCGCGCCCCAGCCGCGCTCGACCATCCGCTCGGCCATCTTCTTCTGGGTGTCGTTGCCGTTCTTGTAGAGGATGCCGGCGAACGGCGCGCCCGCCTTGTACATGTGCAGCGCCGGGTTGGCGCCCAGGACCTGCTCGGCGACGGCCCAGACGATGGTCCGCGGGACGAGCTGGCCACCGAGCTCGGGGATGGTCTCGATGCGCCACCACTCGCTGTCCTGCAGGGTCTTGTACGACTTCTTGAACGACTCGGGGATCTTCACTGTGTGCGTCTCGGGGTCGAAGACCGGCGGGTTGCGGTCGGCGTCGGCGAACGACTCGGCCAGCGGGCCTTCGGCGAGCTTGGCGACCTCGGTGATGATGCCGCGCGCGGTGTCGAGATCGACGTCCTCGAACGGGGCGTTGCTCAGGACCTGGTCGGTCCCGAAGACCTCGAAGAGGTTGAACTCAATGTCATGGACGTTGCTCTTGAAGTGCCCCATTGCCGAACTCCTGCTTGTCGGTTGCGTCTAGTTACCCGCCAGTAACTCCATGTTACCCGCGGGTAGGCGCTCCGCAAACGCAGCAGGGACGGTGGCGCTAAAAAATCACCCGGAGGCTGATCGTCTCCGGGAGGGCCCGGATCTGGTCCACGATGGCCTGGGTCGTCCCGCTGGCCGAATCGGTCACCACGTAGCCCAGGTCCCCGCGCGTGCCCAAGAGCTGAGCCTCCACGTTGACACCGCCCTCGGCGAGCAGGCCGTTGACCCGCGCCAGCACGCCGGGGACGTTGCGGTGCAGGTGGATCAGCCGCAGGGTGCCCGCGGCGCGCGGCAGGGCCAGCCCCGGGACGTTCACGCTCATCGCGGTGGACCCGTCCAGCACGAAGTCGCGGAACTTACCGGCAACGAAGCGGCCGATGTCCTGCTGGGCCTCCTCGGTGGAGCCGCCGATGTGCGGGGTCAGCACCACGTTGGGCAGGCCGCGCAGCTCGGACACGAACTCGTCACCGCGGCCCTTGGGCTCGACCGGGAAGACGTCCACGGCTGCGCCGGCGATGTGCCCGGATTCGATGTGCGTGCGCAGCGCCGCGTAGTCGACGACGAAGCCGCGGGACAGGTTCAGGAACAGCGAGCCGTCCCGCATCTGCGCGAACTCGGCCTCGCCGAACAGGTTCTGGTTGGACGCCCGCCCGTCGACGTGCAGGGTGACCACGTCCGACTCGTTCAGCAGGTCCTTCAGGCTGATGCACCGCCGCGCGTTGCCGAGCGCGAGCCGGTCCGCGGTGTCGTAGAAGAGCACCCGCATGCCCAGGTTCTCGGCGAGGACGGACAGCTGCGTGCCGATGTTGCCGTAGCCGACGATGCCCAGGGTGCGGCCGCGGACCTCGTGCGCGCCCTCGGCGCTCTTGTCCCAGACGCCGGCGTGCATGAGCGCGTTCTTCTCGGTGAGCCGCCGCGTCATCGAGATGATCTCGGCGATCGCGAGCTCGACGACCGAGCGGGTGTTCGAGAACGGCGCGTTGAAGACGGTGACCCCCCGCTCGGACGCGGCCAGCAGGTCGATCTGGTTCGTACCGATGCAGAACGCCCCGACCGCGAGCAGGTGCGGCGCCGCCTCGAGCACCCGGCGGGTGACCTGCGTCTTGGACCGCACCCCGAGCAGGGTGACGTCCGCGACCGCCTCGACAAGCTCGTCCTCGTCCAGGGCGCGGTCGACGGTGCGGACCTCGAAGCCGGCCGAGCGAAGGATCGATTCCGCGTCCGGATGGATCTGTTCCAGCAGCAGGGCGCGGACGGGCGTGTTGGTCACGGCTGGCCTTCGCAGTTCGGCGACGGGACGGGCCAAGTCTAGAAGGCGCCCGCACGCCGATTCGCCGCGCGCACCGTCAGACCGTGGCGCGGCTGACGCCGATGCCACCGGGGGTGTCCGCACCGTAGCGCGCCATCTCCGCGTCCAGGTCCAGCCGGCCAATCCGGGTGCGCGCCTGCAATGCCGAGTCGTCCAGCCGATCTGCCGGGACGATCCACGCGATCTCGAACTCCAGCCCGTCCGGGTCCTGCCCGTACAGCGACTTGGTGGTGCCGTGATCGGACGCGCCGACGAGCGCGCCGGCGTCGGTGAGCCGGGCGGCCAGGTCGCGCAGGTCCGCGAGCGTGTCGACCTCCCACGCGAGGTGGTACAGCCCGACGGTGGCGCGGCCCGCTCCGGACGGACCGGCCTGCGCACCGATCTCGAACAGGCCGAGGTCGTGGTCATTCGTGGACCCGGGCGCGCGCAGGAACGCGGCTCCGCGCAGCCCGCCCATCTCGGTGATCGGCGCGAAGCCGAGAACGTCGCGGTAGAACGCGACACTGCGCTCGACGTCGCGGACGTAGAGGACGGCGTGGTTGAGTCGATGGATGGCCATGGTGCGCTCCTTCGTTGGTTCCTTTCCCGTCCAGCGTAGTTGAGCGCTCAATTATTTCCGTCCCGGCGATAGGCTTTGACCATGGCCGAGGTGCGGTGGTTGAGCGACGCCGAGCAGCGCGCGTGGCGGGCCTACCTGGAGGCCACGATGCTGCTCTTCGACGCGCTCGACCGGCAACTGCAGGTCGACGCGGACATGCCGCACGGCTACTACGAGATCCTGGTCCGGCTCTCGGAGGCCGACGGGCGGGCGCTGCGGATGAGCGATCTGGCCAACAGCACCCGGTCTTCGCGCAGCAGGCTCTCCCACGCGGTCGCCCGGCTGGAGGACCGCGGCTGGGTGCGCCGCTGCGCCGCCGAGGGTGACCGGCGCGGCCAAGTCGCCACGCTCACCGACGTGGGATTTCAGGTCCTCGCCGCGGCAGCGCCGGGCCACGTCGAGACGGTCCGCGCTCACGTCATTGATCGCCTCGCCCCCGAGCAGGTGACTCAGCTGGAGGCGATCGGTCAGGCGATCATCGACGGGCTGTCCGGCAGCGACTGAAGCGGCAGCTCCGGCGCTACGGGTGCTTGCGATGCCGATGCGTCCGCGCGCTCCAGCACCAGCAGTCCGACCGCTACGGCGGCGACGAGCAAGCCGGCAGCCACCCAGAACGCCAGGTGGTAGCCGCCGACCAGCGCCGCGGCAGGGCTCCGTCCGTGCGCGCCCAGGGTGGCCGTGCGACCGGCCGCGAGCGTCGCCAGCACAGCGAACCCAGCGCCCCGCCGACCTGACCGGTCGTGTTCACGACGCCCGACGCGAGGCCGGCATCCGCCCCGTCTGCCGCGGACATCGCGCTCATCAGCCGGACCCGAGCAGAGTGCCGAGCGCCGCAAGCTGCTCGCCGATGCCGTGCCTGCGCAGCTCGGGCTGGTCCAGCCCGTCCAGGTACGCGCCGTGCTCGGTGAGCACCAGCGCGGTGCCGTTCCCGTCCGGCCGGAACTCCACCGTGGTGAGGGAGACCGAGAACCGGCGGCCGTCCATCGTCATGAAGTAGCTGTAGACGATGCGCTGGTCCTGGACGATGTCCTCGATCCGCGCGTCGTACGTGAACACGCTGGTTCCCACGTCCGCGCGGTTGAACTCGCGTCCCCCGACTTGGAAGTCGAGTTCGTAGGCCGTGGACGTCACGTCCTGCGAACCGGTGAACCACTGCACCTTCTGCGCGGGATCGGCCCACGCGGCGAAGACCCGGGCAGGCGGTACGGGGTAGCCGCGCTCGAGGACGAAGGTGTCGTGTTCGACGGTGACGGCACGGCTGACTGCATCGGTCATTACTGCTCCTGTTCGGGAAGTGACGCTTCGGGAAGTGACGCGGTGTCGGGCGGGGGCATGTCGGGATTCGCGGCGAGGAAGGCGCCGAGTCGGTCGAGGCTGCGCTCCCAGGCGGCGCGACGCTCGGCGATCCAGGTCTGCGCCGACCCGAGGGTCTTCAGGTCCAGCCGGCAGGTGCGGACGCGGCCGAGTTTCTCGGAGTGGATCAGCCCGCTGCTCTCGAGCACGCCGAGGTGTTGGTGCACCGCGGGCAAGGACATCGGCAGCGGCGCCGCGAGCTCACTGACGGTCGCCGGCCCGTGCGTCAACTGCTCGACGATGCTGCGCCGGGTCGGGTCGGCGAGTGCCTGGAATACCCGGTCGAGCTCCACCATATGCTTAGGCATGTGCTTAAGTATTGTCGCCGGCGGAGCTTTGTCAACCCGGTCGGCACGTCCCCTGCGCGTCGGACCAGCGCAAAGCAGGCGCGGACTGTGAACCGGCGCGCCGGACCGCATAGCCCGCAGCCGATCGGGGCAGACCCTGCCAATGAGCTGGAGCGACTCCATCACCTTCGCCGCGGCCTGCGTCGGAGCCGGCCTGCTCGGCTGGCTGACCGGCCTTGCCGTGCGCTTGATCGCACGACGCCGTCCGTTCCTGCGCACCGCCGACGCGCGCTGCCGCTGGCCCTGGATCCTGACGCTGGTCAGCAGCGCGGCGCTCTCATCCACGCCCGCCGTACACGCCCACGGCAACGCCGACACCGCCCTGCAGCACAGCCTGCTGGTCCTGGTCATCGCCGCCGTGACCTGGCTGTGCACCCGGATCGTCAAGGTCGTCGAGGATGCGGTGCTGCTGCGGCTGCGGATGGACGTCGAGAACAACCGCAAGGTGCGCAAGCTGCGGACACAGGTCACCATCCTGCGCCGCATCATCGTCGCCGTCCTCGTCGTCCTCGGTATGGCGGCGATCCTGATGACGTTCGCGAAGATGCGCGCGCTCGGCACCTCGCTGCTGGCGTCCGCCGGGGTGGCGGGCATCGTCGGCGGCCTGGCCGCGCAGTCGGTGCTGGGCAACGTGTTCGCCGGCCTGCAGCTGGCGTTCAACGACGCGCTTCGCGTGGACGACGTGATCGTCGCCGAGGGCGAGTGGGGCCGCGTCGAGGAGCTGACGCTCACCTACGTGGTCCTGCATCTGTGGGACGAGCGCCGGCTGGTGCTGCCGACCACGTACTTCACGACGCAGCCGTTCCAGAACTGGACGCGCAGCAGCGCCCGCAACCTGGGGTCGGTGTACCTGTACCTGGACTACACCGCGCCGATCGAGGAGCTGCGAGCCGAGGCGGAACGGATCATCCACGCCTCGCCGCTGTGGGACCGCCAGGCCTGGGTGCTGCAGGTTACCGACGCGACCGAGCGGACGATCCAGGTGCGCGTGCTGGCCAGCGCGAGCGACTCCGGGCGGGCGTTCGACCTGCGCTGCGCGATCCGCGAAGGCCTGCTGGCCTGGATCAACGAGCACGCGCCGAGTGCGCTGCCCGTCTCGCGGATCAGCACACCGGGCGACGCCGACCCGGCGGTGGAGCTGAGCAAGCTGCTCGCCGGCGCCGGTGCCCGGGCCGCTGACGCGTCGTCCTGACCCCAGCCGCATCGCGCGGCGCGGCAGTGCGCGTCAGCCGATCGGGTCATGAGCCAGTTAGTCGAGGTCCACTTCAAGCGAGTGGATCACGGCTCCGTCCTTATCGAATGCGCTGTACTTGGCCAGGATTCCAAGACGGTGGTTTACCGTGACCTCTCGCCGGTCGCATGACCTATCCATGAAGTTCGCGAATCGGATATCGCTCCACTCATTTCCGAACACGTATACTGACATTTGATCGTCCGACTCACGAACTACATGAGGATCACGAGTTACGTACAAGTCGGGGCGCAGCATTATCGGCAAGCCAAACCAGTCGTGACCCTCAATATCCTCGATCGCGATGGTGCCATCGTCAGCGCAAACGAAGCCGCCGTCGCCTCTAAATAGAATTGCGATGGGTGCCGAGCCAGGCCCTTGGTAAGACAGAGTCCGGGCGATAAAACTGAACGGCTGAGCTCTCGCGTCGACGGTAGCGCTCAGGCACTCTGAGTGATCCGGCCCGAATCTATTGATCTCGCGAAGATCGAAGTGTCAGAGTGACCAGGTCGGCGAATCTGGACCGAAACGCAGCGGGGAACGCACCGATCACGCGACCGGCCCGGCAGCGGGACCAACAGCCCAACAGTACTGATCTTCGGCTCTGGTTGCGCCGGGCTCGTCATATCGGACGCCAACAGCCTCCGCGCACACGGTCGGACCGGTATTGGGTTTTGTCGGTGTCCATAAAATCTTCACATCTGGTCCTTGGTGGGTGCAGCTAGTTGAGTTGAGGCAGGTCTTGTCGCCCTTGCCTTGCACATGGCTTCCTTCCCTGATGTCCACAGACACAACAAGCCAACCACGCGCCCAGCCAGTCATCGCGCCCGTGGCGCTGACGGTACTCTCGCAGGCGACCGGGTCGACGTCTGGAGTACAGCCATCAAAATGAACATTTAAGAACGCTTCAACCTTCCCGGCGCCGGGCGGCAACGTGTGTGCGGGTTGAGCAATCGCGGGAGCGATCGGCGCCAGGACCAACCGTTACACTGGCGACCACCACGCATAGCGACTTCAATCGCGGCATCATTAAAACTCCCGTCCCGTGTGTTGGCGTCGTGACCGTGACCGCAGACACGCGCGAGATCCGCTAGAACAATGTGGTCGGCCGGAGTGCGCCACTCGTTGGGAAGAGGCTGTCCTTTCCGACGCTTCGCCGCAAGATCAGGCAACTGGCAGCAAGCTGACGAAATCCTTGGCTCAGCCAGTTCCTGGCACTTTGTCATTGTTTGCCCGCGTTTCTACTCGCCTTCACACACGAGATGTGGCCGGTGACCTGTCTCTTTCCGGACAAGCACGGACAGTTCTGGCCGGCACAGCCGCAGCATCAGCACTTGCCCGCGACGGCGCCCTCGGCCCTGGCGATCTGCGCGTAGATCCACGCTGCGACGCCGTGTTTGGTCGGAGCGATACAGGTAGTAGTTGACATGGTCACGGCGCCGGTCGTTCGGCTGGTCCGGCTACCCAAGGCTGGGGGTAGAACCAGCTGTTCCGGATCTCGTCGTCGGGTGCTGGGCTCAGCACGCGTAGCGGGTCCAGCGTGTTGTGGGCTCGACGGCCCGCGCCAACATCAGATGCCGGGACATCATGGTGCGCACTCGCGGCGGCGAGGACGAGCCGCGTCGCCGCCGCGGCACCACGCATCCCACAGATGGCCAATCCCGAAGCCACGATCCGAAGTGCTCGACATCGCGCGACCGGCGGCGCGAGCGACACGCAATCTGCACCCACCGTCCCCGCGAACGAGGTACGCACCGGCCGGACGTAGGGCACGCAGCGAGAGCACAAAACCGGCCGGTTAGGCGACGTGCGGCGCAGCCGTGCGCGTCAGCCGATCGGGTCGTGCCGGCCGAACTGCATGCTGGCGGCCATGTGCTCGGCGATCGCCGTGATGCGGTCAGTCGTGACCTGGGCCGTGGTCGCGGCCACGCTCGGCCCGGCGTAGGCGATCTTGCCGTTCCCGAGGTCGACCGCGACGATCGTGGCGGTGTCGGCGACGAACTCCCGCGCCGGGTGCCCGTTGATCGTCAGCGACCGGTACTGGCTACCGGCCTCGGTGCGGCCGGGCAGCGGGCCGTCCTCGACGTAGATGATCGCGTCCATCTCGACGCCGTCGACCGTGACGGTGTAAATGCGCTCCTCGAAACCGGGCTGGTTGCTCGCCTCGACGCGCGTCGCCGCAGGTCCCGGCAACCAACCCGCGGCGATCGTGGAGTAGTCCCGCGAGCCGGGCACGTTCCCCATGCCCGGCGCCTCGACGAGGTGCTGCCCGGCCGGTGTGCCGGGGGCGTGCGTGTCCGCCGACGACACCGGAGCAAGGGTCGGCGTTCCGGGCACCGGGCCGGACTGCTCCGGGCTACCCGACTGCGCAGGGCCGTTGGACTGCTCGAGCCCGCCGGACACGGCGGCGCCGACCGGCTGCGGATCCGGCGCGCCGTGCCCCCCGGACGTCGCCACGCTGACCCCGATCGCGAGGGCGGCGACGGCAGCGGCCGAGCCCAGCATGGTTGCGGTGCGGCCCATGTTGCCGTGCCGCGGCGCGTCGATCGCCCGGCGCAGCGCGGCGAGCACGTCCGAGGCATCCGGACGCTGTTCGGCCCGCTCGGCGAACAGGTCGATGAGGGTCTGGTCCGTGTTCATCGTGTCTCCCTGAGATTCGAGGCGGCTTTGGCGGCGGTGGCGAGGTCTCGTTGCGCGGCCACGTCGAGCCGCAGCGTGGCAAGCGCGCGTGAGGCATAGCCGCGCACGGTGACGGCGGAGCAGCCCAGCACCTCGGCGATCTCGGCGTCGGCGAGGCGCTCGTAGTAGCGCAGGACGAGCACGCTGCGCTGGCGGCGCGGCAGGGTGGCCAGGCGCTGCCAGATCGCGTCCCGCTCGGCGATCGCGTGCGCGTGATCACCGGTCGAAGGTTCGTCGAACTGCCTGCTCGGGCCGTCGAAGGCCAGCAGCACGTGGCGGGTGGCCCAGCTGCGTCGCCAGGACAGGTAGGCGCGGGTCACCATCGTGCGCACGTACGCGCGCGGGTACTCGGTGGTCGCGATCATGGCCCAGCGCCGGTACGCCTTGAGCAGTACGTCCTGCACGAGATCGCGCGCCAGTTCCCGTTCGCCGGTCAGGACCGTTGCGTAGCGCAACAGCCCGTCCAGTTCGCGGGCGGCGAAGCTGTCGAAGTCCACGATCAATTAACGCAGCTCACGAGCTGGCCGTGGTCCGCGCCGTGGTCCGCGCCGTAGTTCGCAGAACCAGCGGGCGGGACCGCCGGGGCGATCGGAGCCGGTGACGGGAATCGAACCCGCGCAATCTGCTTGGGAAGCAGAGACTCTGCCATTGAGCTACACCGGCGAACGCGACGATGTTACCGCGTCCCACGAGCAGCCTTCAGCCCTTGACGGCGCCGAGGGTGAAGCCCTGGATGAAGCGGCGCAGGAAGATGTTGTAGACGAACGCGACCGGGATGGCGACGATCATCGCCGAGGCCATCAGCGACTGCCAGTAGAAGACGTCCCCGCGCACCAGGTTGGTCGGGACCCCGACGCTCACCGTCATCTGCGACGAACTGGATACGAACGCGAGCGCGTAGATGAAGTCCTGCATGGTCAGGGTGAAGGTGAACACGACGACGGTGAACAGTCCCGGCGCCACCAGCGGCAGCACCACCCGCACGAGCGCCCCGACCCGGGTGTAGCCGTCGACCTGCGCCTGCTCCTCGATGTCCGGCGGGACGGACCGGAAGAACCCGACCAGCAGCCACACCGACAGCGGGATGGTGAAGCCGGGGTAGACGACGACCAGCGACCAGATCGAGTCCTGCAGCCCCAGCACGGTGATCACTCGCGACAGCGGTAGGAACAGCAGCGTCGGCGGCACCAGGTACACCACGAAGATCCCGATCGCGACGGGCACGCCCCAGCGCCCGGTCAACCGCGCCAGCGCGTACGCCGCAGGCACGCCGAGCACGAGCGTGATCGCGACCGTGGCCAGACCGATGATCACGTTGTTGGCGATGAACGTCAGGTACGGCGTCGAAGTGAACAGGCTGGTGATGTGCGACAGCGTCGGCGCCTGGGTGAACGCGAACGGGTTGTGCCCGGTGGTGTACAGATCCTGGTTGGTCTTGAACGCGGTGATCGTTGCCCATAGAAACGGGAACCCGCAGAACACCGCGAAGCAGAATGCGAGGACGTACAGGCCGATGCGCCCGCGGACCGTCTGGGCGCGACGGGTCGAACGCTCGGACCGGGACTTCGGCCGGCCGGCGGGCTCGGTCGCCTCGGCCGCGGCTGCCACCGCCCCGGTCACCTCACTTCTCCGTCCGGCCGGAGGCAAGCTTCAGCACGACAGCGGCGAGGCCCAAGAGCACCGGGAACATGAACAGCGCATCGGCCGCGCCCACACCGAGGTTCCCGCCGTTGATGCCCTTGTAGAACGCCCAACTGGCCAGCACCTGCGTGGAGTTGCCCGGGCCGCCGCCGGTCAGGATGAACACAACGGCCATGTCCGTGAAGGTGAAGACGATGCCGAACAGCACCGCTACCAGGATCACCGGAGCCAACAGCGGGATCTGGATGCCGAACAGCCGGCGCCAGAACCCGGCGCCGTCGACCTCCGCCTGCTCCTCGACGTCCCGCGGGATCGAGGAGAGGCCGGCCAGCACGATCACGGTGGCCAGCGGCAGGGTGCGCCAGGTCTGCACCGCGATGACGCTTCCGGTGGCCAGCCCGGCATGCCCGAGCAGGACGAGGTGCCCGCCGGGAGGGATGACGTGCAGCTGTTGGGCGAACCAGTCGAACGGCGTGAAGATCGAGTCCAGCATCCACAGCCAGATGATCGAGCCCAGGGCCACCGGCGTCGTCCACGGCATCAGCACCAGGAACCGCACGAACCACTTGCCGTGGAAGTCGGCGGCGAGCACGAACGCGAGGACGGTGCACAGCACGATCACCAGTGCCTGCGAGATGCCGGTGATGATGAAGGTGTGCGCGACGACCGAGGGGAAGTTCGGGTCGTTGATCGCCGTCTTGAAGGTGTGCAGCCCGACGAAGTCGAACTTCGAACTGCCAACGGTCACGTCGCTGAAGGCGTACATGATCGCGAGCACGAGCGGGTAGCCCACGACGAAGATCAGGTACAGCACGGCGGGCGCCAGCAGCAGCGGCCCGAGCACCCGGTCGCGCTCGAGCAGGTAGCGGCGCCGCGCGGAACTGCGCACCGCGTGCGGCGCAGTCTCGGTGTCCGCCTCCGTCACGGGGTCGCCTCGACGCTCTCGCGCAGCCGTTCGCCGGTGTCCGCGTCGAAGTAACACAGCTTCTCGGCGTCGACGACGTACCGCTCGCGCGTCCCGGCGCTGGCCGTCACCGGAACGGTCGACGGCAGTTTGGCGATCACCTTTGCGTCCGGGTCGAGCGCCGGTATCGACCCGTAGACGTAGCGGTCCGAACCGAGGTTCTCCACGCGCGAGATCTCGAAGTCGCAGACGAGTTGACCTGCACGCGTCCCGGACGCCTGCAGCGGACGCAGGTTCTCGGGGCGGAAGCCGACCAGCCGCCCCTCCCGGTTGAGCAGGTTCATCGGCGGCGCCCCCACGAACGTCGCCACGAACGTGTTGGCGGGATCGTCGTAGATCTGCTCGGGCGTGCCGATCTGCTGCACCCGGCCGGCATTGAGCACCGCGATCCGGTCGCCCAGACCCATCGCCTCGACCTGGTCGTGGGTGACGTAGACGGTGGTGATGCCGACCCGCTGCTGGAACTGCTTGAGCTCGTCACGTGCAGTAGTGCGCAGCTTCGCGTCCAGGTTGGACAGCGGCTCGTCGAACAGGAACACCCGCGGCTCGCGGACCATCGCGCGGGCCAGCGCCACCCGTTGTCGCTCGCCGCCGGACAGCTGGCGGGGACGGCGGTCCAGCAGCTTCTCGATGCCGAGGATGCCGGCGGCCCACGCGACCTTCGCCGGCCACTGATCCTTGGGTACCTTCGCCGCGGCCAGCGGGAACACGATGTTCTTGCGCACGGTCTTGTGCGGATAGAGCGCGTAGCTCTGGAACACCATCGCGATTTTGCGGGCACGCGGCGGCAGCGCGGTCACGACCTCGCCACCGATCAGGACGTCGCCGTCCGTCGGCTGTTCCAGCCCGGCCAGCAGCCGCAGCAGGGTGGTCTTACCGCACCCGGACGGACCGAGGAGGACGAGATACTCACCCTCCTCGGTCGCCAGGTCGATACCGTCAACCGCCGCGTGGCCGCCGAACTCCTTGCGCAGGCCGCGTGTCTCGACTACTGCCATCTGCCCGTCGTCCCCGGCCGGTTACTTCGTGCCGCCGACGAGGTTCTTGTCCCGCCACTTCTTGAAGATGGTTTCGCACTGCTGATGGGCGGAGCTGACCGCGTCCTGCGCTGAGGACTTCCCGCGGGCGACGTCGGCCATCATCGTCGAGAGCACGTTCGTGTCGAAGATTTCGCCGATCGCCGGGTTGGCCGGCCCCGGGTGCCCGACGTTGGTGCTCCACGCTTGGGACGTCGCGAGCAGGTTGAGCTTGTCCGGCGGGGCGGACTTGAACGGGTCGTTCTTGAGCCACCCGTCCAGCGTGGAGGTGACCGGGGGGTTCTTGAATGCGGGGAAGTCGTACAGCTGCGAGTTGTAGGTGCCGTCGTGGGCGGCGCCGACCAGGTCCAGCAGGTACTGCTTGCACTTGTCCACGTTCTTGGCCCACTTCGGCATGATGTAGGACCGGACGACGTGCTGGCTGGCCAGCCCGGTGCCGCCGGGTCCCTTGAGCGCGGGCAGGAAGTAGATGTCGTCGGCCACGGTCTTGTTCGTCGTCTGCGCGCTGCGGTAGGCCGAGATCGAGTTCAGGATGTAGGACAACTGGCCGGCGACCAGGCCCTGGTTGTTCGACGCGGCCGTCCAGCTGAACACCTCGGCGCTCATCGTCTGCTTGTACAGCTTGGCCATGTACTCCACCGCGGCCACGGTCTCCGGCGAGTTCAGCGTGACGTTCTCGTTCGCGTCCTGGACCGAGCCTCCGTAGGACCAGATCAGCGCGCGGGCGGCCATGTTCGAGTCGACCTCCGAGGACATGCCGATGCCCATCCGGACCTTCTTCTGCTGCTGGATCTCGGTTCCGCCGGTCAGCAACTCGTCCCAGGTCGTCGGCCCGTTGGGCATGCCGACGGCAGACCACAGCGACTTGCGGTAGTCGCCCGGGTCCGGCGTCCAGGTGTGGCAGAAGCCGTAGTACTTGTTGGTGTGCGGGTTGAAGCTGGACAGCTTGCAGAACGGGATCTGATCGCCGTACTTGCCGACCGCCTCTTTCACCACGTCGGACATGTCGTACACGCTGGGCTCGTACGCCGACGGCGGCGTGATCCACTCGATGAGGTCGTGGCCGCTCTTGGCGGCGAACTCGGCCGCGGTGCGGGCCGGGAGGTCCGCCTGGTTGATGTGGTCGACCACGACGGTGACCTTGTTCTTGTCGCCCCACTGCTTGGCCCAACCGTCGAACCACTTGTCGTACTGCGGGACGAAGTGGCTCCAGAGCAGGATCTTGATCTGGCTGCTACCGCCGCCCCCACCGCCGCCGCCCCCACCGCCGGCGCATGCGGACAGGATCGGCGCGAGTCCGGCGGAGCCGGCGACGATCAGGCCGCTGCGAGTGAGGAAGTCACGCCGGGACAGGCCCAGCGTGGTCGGTTCGTGCGAGGGTGTCGGCTGCTCCATATCGGCCTCCTGACAGCGGAGGTGTGCAGCTGACGGCCCGGGTGGGGATCCCATGTGGATGGGCGGAAGCCGTCGCCGGACCTCCTATTTGCACCAAAAGCTAGCACTGATCACAAAGCTGCGGGGCGATCCGGATGATCTGCTTTTCACTGCCCGGTATGCCGTGGTTCGGTGGCATCGGCGACCACCTCGGCCAGCACCGGCATCGGCAGGGACCCGTTGTCCAGCACGGCTGCGTGGAAGCCGGGCAGGTCGAACGCCGCGCCGAGGCGGGCCCGAGCGTCCTCGCGTAGCCGCAGGATCTCGCGCTGGCCGGTCAGGTAGGCCAGGGCCTGGCCGGGCATCGTCAGGTACCGGTCGATCTCGTTGATCAGGAAGCCCTCGGGCTGGGCAGTGTGCTCGACCATGAACGCGATCGCTCGCTCGCGGCTCCAGCCGAAGGCGTGCAGGCCGGTGTCGACGACCAACCGGACGGCACGCAGCATCGTGCAGAACACCGCGCCGAGCTCAGCGCGGGCGTCGCTGTAGAGCCCGAACTCGCCGGCCAACTGCTCGGCGTACAGCCCCCAGCCCTCGGAGTGGACGGTGACGGAAAGCTGCTGCAGCAGCGGCAACTCGGCCAGCCGCTGTAGCCGGGCGAGCTGCGAGTGGTGACCGGGCACCGCCTCGTGGAACGCGACCGCCTCCAGGTCCCAGCCGGTGCCCGCGGTGGCGCGCAGCGTGTTGAACCAGAACGTGCCCGGCCGGCTGCCGTCGCGCCGAGGCCGCGTGTAGTGCGGGGCGATGCCGGACTCGCCGACGCTCTGCGGCATCGGCTCGACGGCGCAGGGAGC
>DASTXN010000026.1:0-10818 GCA_035765515.1 Jatrophihabitantaceae bacterium
GACGTACGCCTCGGTGCCGTCGCTCAGGCGCGGCTCGGTCTGGAACGTGGTCACGAACGTGCCGTGGCCCTCGGCGTCCGGGATCGCGTTGTGCAGCCCGTAGACCGACAGCACGTGCTCGGCACCGAGGTTGGTGCGGTATTTGGTCGTCACCTCGTTGCTGACGCCGTGCGTGACCGTGCTGCCGTACGTGAGCAGGCAGCAGGGCAGTGCGGTGCCGATGATCAGGCCGACGACGACCATGCGTGATCCGGCGATGCGGCGCAGGGCGAGGTAGCCGGCGATCCCGGTGCGGTGCGCGGCGCGTCCGATCGCGGGCAGCACCCACGCGACCAGCCGGCCGACGAGCAGGACCACCGCGGTCGAACCGACGATCGGGAAGACGAACGCCATCGGGCTGACGCGCACGATCGTGTGATCGACGGTCACGCCCGAGCCGTTGCGGATCAGCACGCCCATCCAAACCGCGAGCGCCAGCAACCCGAGCTCCCAGGGCACGAAACGCAGCCAGTGCCGGGACGCGCCGAGCACCCGATCACGCCCGGACAGCGCGCCGATCAGGCCGATCAGCACCAGCCCGAGCGCGGTCGCCGCCGCTGCCACGAGCGCTCCCTGAAGGGGCGCGCCCGGCTCGAGTACCTCGGACGGGCCGACCGCCTTGACCAGCCCGATCGCGGCCGCGTATCCGCCGGCGAGACCGATGAGGGCGGGAACCACCGTCTCCAGCATCGCCTTCACGCCGAGGGCGGGCGGGTCCACGCCGCGCGCGACCAGCAGCCGCACCTCGCGAGCCCGGTGCGTCGCCCAGAACACCCCGGCGCCCGCGACGAGCAGCAGCGAGACGACGATGCCGGCGATGTCGATCGGGATGACCGATCCGCTGATGCCGCCACGCGCCCGCTGCGCGATGGTGATCTTCTGCTGCAGCTGCGACGCCACCTTGGCCGCCACACCGAACCGCGCGCTGATCGCGCCGGCGGCGTCGACCGCCTGCCGCTGGCCGTCCACGAACTGGCTCAGCGACGTGGAGTGCGGCATCGGCGTGTACCAGGACAGCGTCACGCTCCCGTCGCTGGCTGCGGCCATGGTCCGCTGATCGGCGATCAGCCACGGTCCGGATCGGGCTGCCGGCGGCAGCGCCGCGAGCATCTGGTCGGACGCTGCGGTCGGGACGATCTGATCGCGCCACGTGCACCAGTACCGGGGCAGCTCAGAACGGCGGAACGGACTGGGCGCGAGGTCCTTGTAGATGCCGGCGACCCGCAGCGGTGCGCCGCCGGTGGTGCGCACGACATCGCCGGGCCTGACCCCCAGCTTGGTGGCAAAGACGTCGGGGAACCACACACCGGTGCCGGCGGCGGGGGTGAGCTTGTGCACGTGCGCGAGGGCACCGGGCCGGCTGAACAGGTGCACGGTGCTGGCCTGCACGGTGGTCAGGCTCAGCTCGGACGTGTACGGGGCGGTCAGGCCGGCCGCGCCGAACTGCTTGATGCCGGCCGTCCGCGCTGATGCGAGTTCCGAGCCGGAAACGTCCGCGCTGACGCTCGGCTGGCTGTACTGCGGGCAGTCGGAGGCGGCCTGCGCGCGCAGGCTCGCCGTGCCTAGCGTGGACAGGAACAGCACTCCGGACGACGCCGCGATGGTCAGGATTGCCGCGGCTCCGACGATCGCGAGGAACACGCTGGGCTGGCGCGTCAGCAGCAGCGGCGCACGCAGCCAGGGCGCGGTCGTGAACGCGCCGCCGCGGTGTGCGGGACGGTCGTGCTCGGCGTGCGAGCCTTTCACTGCAGCACCCCGTCCGCCATCGCCAGGACGCGATCTGCCCGGTCGAGGGCGTTGCGGTGGTGGCTGACCAGCACGCACGATCCGCCGGCCGCCGCGTGCTCGCGCAGGCAATCGAGCACGACGTCGGCCAAGCCGTGGTCCTGGTGCGCGGTTGGTTCGTCGGCCAGCAGCAGCCGCGGGCGCAGCAACAGGGCGCGGGCGATGGAGGTTCGTTGCTGCTCGCCCTGCGAGATCTGCGCGGGGAACCGTTCGGCAAGCTGCTCGATGCGCAGCCGCGACATCAATTCCTCGGCCCGGTCGACGTACGCGTCCACCGCTTTGATGAGGCGGGCGGGCAGCAGCACGTTCTCGCGCACGGTGAGGTCCTCGAGCAGCCCGAGCGTCTGCGGCACGAGGGCCAGCTCCGACCACGGCAGGCTGACCGCCTCGCCGCCTACGTGCTCCAGATCGCCGGCGTCCGGCTGCTCCCAGCCGCACAGCACGGCCAGCAGCGTCGACTTGCCCGAACCGGACGCGCCGGAGATGCCGACGATCTCGCCGGGTGCCACGCGCAGGTCGACGCCGCGCAGCGCGTGCACGATCTCGGCGTCGCGGCGGAAGGACTTGGTGAGGCCGGAGCCCTCGACCACAGCATGTGGCATCGACTCCTCGGTGGTGCTCACCATGATTCGGTCGTCCTTCCCCGGTCCAGTCGCAGTACGTGGTCCGCGCGGTCGATCACCCGCGGGTCGTGCGAAGCGATCGCGATCGCGGCGCCGCTGTCGCAGAGCACGCGGAATCCGTCCAGCACCTGCTCCACCGCGACCGAGTCGAGTTCCGCGGTGGGTTCGTCGGCGACAACGAAGGGCGGGTGCGCCACCATCGCGCACGCGATCGCGACACGCTGCTGCTCGCCGCCGGAGAGCCGGTGCGGCGTGTGGTCGAGCCGGTCGGCCAGGCCCAGTGAGCCGAGCAGCTCGGCGATCTCGTCGTTGTGGATGCGCTGGCCGCGCAGGCGGGCCGCGAGTCGCAGCTGATCGGCCGCTGTCAGGTACTCGATCAGGTTCTCGATCGGGTCCGGGAAGATGAACGCGATCGAGTGACGCCGCAGCCGCCGTCGCTCGCGGCCGCCCGAGGCGGCGACGGACTGGTTGGCGATCTCCAGCGAACCACCGTCCGGCCGGTCGACGCAGGCGAGGATGCGCAGCAGCGAGGACTTTCCGGAGCCGGAGGGGCCGGCGATGACCGTCAACGCGCCCCGGGGGAACTCCTTGGTCACGTCGTCGAGCGCGCGAATCCGTTCCCGGTCGATCCGGTACACCTTGCTGACCGCGTGACAGAAGGCTCCGAGCTGGAGGGTCTGGGTCGGCATGATCGTCCACTCTAGGCAAACCACGGCTCTATATGGTGTCGACGTGGTAACGGCTCGCGTGGACCCTGACAAGATCGACACAATTGCGGTATTACAGCTGGCCGCGTCCGACCCGCCGGGACGGCTGTCCGAATGGCTCAGCGGCGCCGGGCTGCGGCTGGACGTGCGCGATCTGGCCGCCGGCGACCCGCTGCCGGCCGGGCCGCAGGAGCACGCCGGCCTCGTCGTGCTGGGCGGGCCGATGGGCGCAGCGGATGATCAGCGCGCCCCCTACCTGCCGGCCGTGCGCGCGCTGCTGCGGGACGCGGTCTCCGCCGAGCAGCCGACGCTGGCGGTCTGCCTCGGCGCGCAACTGCTCGCCCTGGCCCATGGCGGACGGATCGACCCGAATCCGGACGGGCCGGAACTGGGCGCGCAGTTGGTGGCCAAGCGCACGGCCGCCGCGACCGACCCGCTGTGGGGCCCGCTGCCGATCACGCCGGACGTGGTGCAGTGGCACTTCGACGCGATCACGGCGCTGCCGGCGGGCGCGATCTTGCTCGCGGGCTCGCCACTGTGCGAGAACCAGGCCTTCCGGCTCGGCCGGCTCGCGTGGGGCGTCCAGTTCCACATCGAAACGACCCCCGAGATCGTCCGGGCGCGGGCGCGCGCGGACGCGGCCACGCTCCTCGCCGACTACGACACCGCCGTCATAGACCGGATCGTCGAGCGCGCCGCGGCGGTGCACCCCGACGTCGCCGAGGTGTGGCAGCCGTTCGTGGCCGCGTTCACCGGGATCGTCCGGGATCCGGACTCGGTGCCGTCGCCGCGCACCGTTCCCGCGTCCACGGCGGCGCCGGTCACCGATCCCGCCGCGATCCGCGCCGCGCTCGCCGCGGAGGCGCAGGCGGCGCACGGCGGCCCACCCGGCAGCCCGCACCGGCTGCCGATGCCGGGTCCACGGCCGCACGACACCGATGGCTGAGCGCGGCGATGGCTGAGCGCCGGCGATGGCTGAGCGCGGCGATGGCTGAGCGCGGCGATGGCTGAGGCGCCGGGCGGCCGGCGCGTCGGGCTGCGCCTGGCCCGGCTGCCGTTCGCCGAACCCGATCACGCCGCGCACCTGCTCGCCGCCGAGCCGCTGTGCTGGTGGGACGCCTCGCGCAACGAGCCGGCCGACGATGTCGCCGAGCGATTGATCGAGACGCTTGCGCGAGGAGCCGATCCGGATGGTGCGCTTGCGGCACTTTCCGGCATCGCAGCTCATCGCGACGGCGGCGCGCTGACCGGCGCATTGCGGGCCGACGAGCGCTTCGCCGAGCGGCTGCTGGCGGTGCTCGGCGTCTCCGCAGCGCTGTCCGACCACCTGAGCACGCATCCGGGCGACTGGCGCGTCCTGCTGGACGGCGAGTCCGATGGCGGGGATCCACACGGCGTCGCGGCCCGGCTCGCCGCCGCCGTGCACGCCGACTCCGCCGACCCGGTGACAGGGACTGCCGGCACCCGCGCGCAGCTCACCGGGCCGGCCGCCGTCGAGGCGCTGCGTGCGGCCTACCGGCGCGAGCTGATCGCGATCGCGGGCCGCGACCTGTCCGGTGAGCTGCCGCTGGAGCACGTGATGGCGCGCCTCGCGGACCTGGCCGGGCACACCCTGCAGGCCGCGCTCGCGGTCGCGGCCGGTGCCCTGGCTCCGGATGCGGCACCGTGCCGGCTGACCGTCGTCGCGATGGGCAAGGCGGGCGGCCGCGAGCTGAACTACGTGTCGGACGTCGACGTCGTGTTCGTCGCCGAGGCGGGGGAGCGCGACGGGGAGGGCGCGGACGATCGCGGCCTGGTGACCGCGACGACGCTGGCCGGCGAGACCATGCGCATCTGCCACGCCGTCGCGTGGGAGGTGGACGCCGGGCTGCGTCCCGAGGGCAAGGACGGCGCGCTGGTGCGCACGGTCGCGAGCCACGAGGCGTACTACCGGCGCTGGGCGAGCACCTGGGAGTTCCAGGCGCTGCTGAAGGCGCGCCCGGTGGCGGGCGATCGCGGGCTCGGACAGCGGTACCTCGCGGCGATCGCGCCGTTCGTCTGGACGGCGGCCGAGCGGCCCGACTTCGTCGCCGACGTGCAGGCCATGCGCCGCCGGGTGCTGGCCAACGTGCCGGCGGCGATCGCGGACCGCGAGGTCAAGCTCGGTCCCGGTGGGTTGCGCGACGTCGAGTTCGCGGTGCAGCTGCTGCAGCTGGTCCACGGGCGGGGCGATGACAACTTGCGGGTGGTAGCGACGCTGGAGGCGCTGGCCGCGCTGCGCGACGGCGGCTACATCGGGCGCGAGGACGCCGGCCGGCTCATCGACGCGTACGGCTTCCTGCGCCGCGTCGAGCACCGGCTGCAGCTGCGCAAGCTGCGGCGCACGCACCTGGTGCCCGAGGAGCCGGAGTACCGCGCCTGGCTGGCACGCGCGCTCGGCTACCGTCCCGGCCCCCGTGGGGACGCTCGTGCCGAGTTCGAGGCGGACTGGGCGCAGCACGCCCGCGAGGTGCGGCGGCTGCACGAGAAGATCTTCTACCGGCCGCTGCTCGAGGCGGTCGCGCGCGTGCCCTCGCAGGACCTGCGGCTCTCGCCGGACGAGGCCGGTCGCCGGCTAGCCGCCCTCGGCTTCGGCGATCCGGCAGGAGCCCTGCGGCACATCGAGGCGCTGACCGCCGGCGTCTCGCGCCGTGCGGTGCTGCAGCGGGCGCTGCTGCCGGTGCTGCTGTCCGACTTCGCCGACGCCCCCGATCCGGACGGCGGGCTGCTGGCCTACCGGCAGATCTCCGACGCGCTGGGGGCGACGTCCTGGTACCTGCGCCTGCTGCGCGACGAGGGCGCGGCGGCGACCAGGCTCGCGTACCTGCTCGGCACCAGCCGCTACGTCGCCCGGTTGCTGCAGCGCACCCCGGACGCGCTGGCGATGCTCGCCGACGACGACGAGCTGCGGCCGCGGGAACCGGCCGAGGTGCTCGCCACGATGCGCGACTCGGCAGCCCGGCAGGAAGACGAAGCGGCCGCGATCGCGGTCGTGCGCGGGGTGCGGCGGCAGGAGCTGTTGCGGACCGCCTTCGCCGACCTGCTCGGCATGCTCGACGTGACGCAGACCTGCGCGGCGGTGAGTGCGACCGCGGCCGCGACGCTGGACAGCGCGCTGCAGGTCACGCTGCGGTCGGTGGCCGGCGAGCGTGGCCTCGACGCGCTGCCGATTCGGTTCGCGGTGATCGCGATGGGCCGGCTCGGTGGCGAGGAGGCCGGCTACGGCTCCGACGCCGACGTGCTGTTCGTGTACGAGTCGCTCGACCCGGACTTGGAGCAGGCGGACGGTGCGACCGGGGTGGCGAGCGACGTTGCGTCCCGGCTGCGCTCGCTGCTGGCCTCGCCGACGTCCAGCGATCCACCGATGATCATCGACGCGGACCTGCGGCCCGAGGGGCGCAACGGTCCGCTGGTGCGCTCGCTGGCGTCCTACCGGCAGTACTACGAGCGCTGGTCGGAGCCGTGGGAGGCGCAGGCGTTGCTCCGCGCCCGGTTCGTCGCCGGCGACGCCGACCTGGGCGCGCGCTTCACCGAACTGATCGACCCGATCCGCTACCCGGCGCGCGGTCTCAACCAGCGCGAGCTGACCGAGATCCGCCGGCTCAAGGGCCGCGTCGACAGCGAGCGACTGCCGCGCGGCGCGGATCCGAACACGCACACCAAGCTCGGGCGCGGCGGGCTGGCCGACATCGAGTGGACGGTGCAGCTGCTGCAACTGCAGCACGCCGGCGCGCTGCCCGACCTGCGCACCACCCGGACCCTCGACGCGCTGCGGGCGGCCGCGTCCGCCGCACTGATCACCGCCGAGCAGGCGCACACGCTGGAGACCGCGTGGCGGTCAGCTACCACGCTGCGAAACGCGGTGCGGCTGGTGCGGGACAAGTCCGAAAACCAGTTGCCGCACCAGGGCGCCGCCCTGGTCGGCGTCGGCAGGGCCGCCGGTTACGCGCCCGGCTTCGATCCGGGCCAGGTGCTGGACGACTACCGGCGCGCCGCCCGCCGTGCGCGTGCGGTCGTCGAGCAGGTGTTCTACGGCGTCAGCTCGTGAGCGTGGACTGTTCCCCGCCGTTCGACGCGTCCGGGCGCGCCGGCGGCTCACCGTCCGCAGCGGCGGGTCCGGTGTCGTCCAAGAAGAAGTCCGGAGCGTCCAGCGGCGGGTCGTAGGCGCCGTGGCCCGACATCAGCCGCTGGATGCCGAACGCCAGTGTCACGACGACCGCTCCGCCGACTGCGTCGATGACGAAGTGGTTGGCCGTGCCGATGATCACCGTCAGCGTGCCGATCGGGTACAGCAGGCCGAGCACCCGCACCCAGGTGCGCCACGCGCAGCAGAAGATCGCGATGCCGCACCACAGTGCCCAGGCGATGTGCAGGCTGGGCATGGCCGCGTACTGGTTCGAGTGCGACGCGATGGACGGCGAGGCCAGCGAGCCCCAGGTGTGGAACTTCTCCAGCGTGTCGACGTACGTGCTGCCGTCCATCAGCCGTGGCGGCGCGAGCGGGTAGAGGTAGAAGCCGAGCAGGCCCAGTAGGGTGCTCGCGACGAGGACCGTCCGCGCGCCGCGGTACACGTGCGGGCGGCGCCGGAACAGCCACACCATGACACCGATCGTGATCACGAAGTGCAGGCTGGCGTAGTAGTAGTCCATGCCCTGCGCGAGCCACTCGTTGCGAGCCACGAAGTGGTTCAGCGAGGCCTCGAAGTTCAGGTGCAGGACGTCCTGCAGGTGCTGGACGCTGCGGGCGTGCCGCTCGGCGATCTCGGCCTGTTCGGGGACGGCGTTGCGTCCCATCGAATACAGCCAGTAGCCGAACGCGATGATCGCGAGCTCCTGCCACCACACCGGGCGCCGCCACCGCAGCATGCGGTGCGGCAGCAGGCCGGTGAATCGCCGGCCCGGCGGGGTCGGGGACACCGTGTCCCGAGGAGAGTGCACGGCGACCATTTGACCATTCTCGCATCGCGAATGCACAGGATGTTGGTGCGCCACGGCCGCTCCTCAGATACTCATCCTTCGCGGGTGCTCAGCTGTCCCAGTCGCAACCGGCACCCGAAGGCGGGCATTCCCGCCGAAGCAGTGCGGCCACGGCGGCCCGAACGCAGCTGTCCGGCCGCGTCCACGCCGCCCGCGACCCGAATCGCGCGCGCAGGTCCGTGGCCAGTTCAGCCAGGCGCGGATCGGCGTCGGCGCCGACGGTCCCGGCGACGATCCGGGCCGGGGTCCCGAGCGCCGCGCACAGCTCGGTCAGCGATCCGACGGCCTTGCCGGCGCTACTGGTCGCGTCCAGCCTGCCCTCACCGGTGACGACGAGGTCCGCTGCGCGGATCCGATCGGCCAGCTGCACCTGCTCGGCCACGACGTCGAACCCGCGCTCGATCCGGGCCCCGAGGGCGGCCAGGCCGCCCGCGAGCCCACCGGCCGCCCCGGCCCCGGCCAGCGTCGTGACGTCGACGCCGAACTGTTCGCGGTAGTCCTCGGCGTGCTCGCGCAGCCGGTCGGTCAGCGTCCGTACCTGCTCGGGTGTCGCGCCCTTCTGCGGCGCGAACACGCGGGCGGCGTCCAGGAACGCGGTCGTGACATCGCAGGCCACGCGCACCAGTGCCCCGCTCGAGCCGTCCAGCGGGCCGCGGTTGCGCAGCACCTGCACCGCGCCGCTGCCGCCGTCCGTCGTCGCCGAGCCGCCGGCGCCGACGATCACCTGCTGTGCCCCCGCGTCGAGTGCCGCCGCGATCAGCTCGCCGGTGCCGCGCGTGGTTGCGGCGACCGGATCGTGGTCCGGGCCGGCGACGGACTGCCCGGACGCGCGCGCCATCTCGATCACGGCGAGAGATCCGTCAGACCGCCATGCCGCACGGACCGGTCGGCCGCTCGGCCCGGTCACGGTCGACTCGCGGTTCGGGCCGGCAAAGCATTCGAGCAGCCCTTCACCACCGTCCGAGATCGGCACGCGATCGCACTCCCAGCCGGACTCGGACGCAGCCCGTGCGATCGCGTCGGCGATCAGGACGGCCGACGCGCTGCCGCGGAACTTGTCGGGGGCGGCCAGCACGTGCATGCCGTCAGTGTGCCCCGGCTTGCCGCGCGCGCGGGCTGCGGCAGGATCACGGGTGTGCTGCTCGTCGCGCATCGGTCCCCGCGCGAGCGGCAGCGTTGCGTCGAGTTGGCCGACGCCGGGGCGAACGTGTTCGAGGCGGATGTCCGGCTGCACGGGCAGCGGCTCGTCGTCTCGCACTTCGTCGCCTTCCCGGGCCTCGGCGAGTGGTTGCAGCACGACAACTGGCGGATGCGGCTGGGTCGATCCGCGGCAGGTGATCAGTCGCTGCTCGCGCAGATCGAGCTGGCGCCGCCCGGCGTGCAGATCCTGCTCGACCTGAAGGAGCAGGCGCCGCGGCGCCGGGCGCAGCTCGTCGCGGCGGTGGGGGAGTTGCCCGCCGACCGGTCGCGGCTGATCGTGAGCAGTCCGAGCCTCGACGACCTGCGCGCGCTGCGGCCCGCGGGCTACCGGACGTGGTGGTCGGTGGGGAACCGCGTCAAGCTGCGGCGGGTCCTCGCCGGGGGCCGTCCCGGCGTGGACGGCGTAACCGTCCGGCACACGCTGCTGGGCGCCGAGGCGATCGCCCGGCTGCACGAGGTCGTGCCGACGGTGCTCGCCTGGACCGTCAACGATCCGCTCCGCGCGCGGCAGCTCGCCGATGCCGGGATCGACGGCGTGACCTCCGACAGCCTCAGCGTGTTCCGCGAGCTGGCTCGATGACCTCGCATCCGGTCGGAATCCCACAGGCGAGCAGGTCGAACCCCGCGTCCAGGTAGTCGGCCAGCTCTCCGGTCCCGCCGTCGGCGCTCCAACGCTCGATCGCGTCGGTGACCACGCGCAGCACCAGGGCGGCGATGAGCTTCGGACGCGGATCGCGGTCGGCGTCCACCCCCAGGCGCTGCCCGACCAGGACGCTCAGTTCGGTGATCTTGCGGCGGCGCTGGTCCTCCAGGTGCGCACGCAACCCGGGCGCCCCGGGGAGGACCTGCATCAGCTGCAACAGGGTTCGCGCTTGGTGCTCGCCCAGCCGGGCCCAGCTGCAGGTGGCCGCCCGAAGGGAGTCGGCGAGCGGCTCGTCCGCGGGGCGGGACGCGAGTTCGTCCTGCAGGTCCACGGCCCCGGACTGAAGCAGCCCGAAAACCGCGTCCTCCTTCGTGCGGAAGTACCGGAAGAACGTGCGCGGCGAGACGCCCACCTCGGCCGCGATGTCCTCGACGGTCGTCTGTTCGTAGCCGCGCGAGCTGAACAGCGCGATCGCCGCGGCGGCCAGGTCGTCACGGGTGCGTTCCTTCTTGCACTCCCGGACGCCCACTGGTACTTCCCTCTCCCAACGTGCGGGGACTGCCAGGCCGCTGTCAGCGGGTGGCGGCACAATCTCGCGGTGCCTGGTGTTCAGCGTAAGGGCACTAGCTGTGCGGTCTGGCAGAAAATGTCAGTGGACTGACAGTAAGGTGGGGCACGTGGAGGGTGCAGCGACGCGGCAACCCGTTCGCGTGCTCTCGGAGGCGCGGACGAGCTTCGCTGTCTGGCGGATGATGCGGGCGCCCCGCGTGCCGGGCTGGATCTTCGAGTTGGCGCTGCTCGGTGCCCTCTACGGCGCGTACGAGCTG
>DASTXN010000027.1:0-2246 GCA_035765515.1 Jatrophihabitantaceae bacterium
GGGTTCCTACATCCCGGTGTGCACCCGGAACATCTTCTTGAAGTACTACACACCCGTCGCCAGTCAACTCCACTTCTGGAGCGCTGCGGATCGCGCCCAGTACGTCCAAGCGATGCGCGATGTGCTGACGCCCTACCTGCAGCTGGAGAATCTGGCATGACGGTCGAGAGTCGACGGACGTCGTTCTATGACCTCACGGCAAGTACGGCAAGTACCGATGGGCTTAGCCTCGATCTTTCACGATCTTGAGTCTGTTGCCGATCGCTCGTGATCGGCGAAGCGGGTCCCGGGGGGCGCGCGTTGTCGCCGCGTCTGCCGCGGTTTCCGGATCCTGGTCTCGGGGCTGGGCTGTGGGTCAGGTCGCGGTGAGCTGCTGGTAGCCGGTACGGATCGTGGCCGCCCAGGGCCAGCCACGCGGCAGTCGCAGCAGCTTCTTGCGGCCGGTGGTGACGAGCCGGGCGGCGACGTGCAGGACGCGCAGCCGCAGCCGTTTCGGTTCCCAGACCCGGGCCTGCATGCCGGTGAAGGCGAGGATCTGGGTCCAGGTGAGCAGGTCGGCGGCGAGCAGCACGAGCTCGACCCAGATGTGGTTGGCGGCCAGGTCGTGCAGCGGAAGGTTGCGCAGCCCGCTGTCTTTGAGGTTGCGGATGCGGTCCTCGGCGCGGGCCCGTTGCCGGTGCCGCAGCTCCAGGTCGGCGAGCCGCCCACCGGGAGTGTTGGTGGCGAACAGGGTGATGCGCCAGCCGTCGACGTCGATCAGCCGCAGCTGCGCGCCGGGGTGCGGGCGTTCCCGGCGGGCGATGATCCGCATCCCGGCCGGCCAGCCGTGCCCGGTCATGTCCGCCAGCCACCGGGTGAGCTCGGCGACCTGCGCGCCGTCCCGGGGCTGACTGTCACCGTCGAGAGCGGCCCGCCACGCCTGCTTCGGCAAGCGTGCCAGTGCTGCTTCGACCGGCACGGACGCGCCGAACCCGACCGAGTACTGCAGGCCCAGGTCATGCACGTGGCGCAGGAACTCCTTCGTCCCGCCGCCGCTGTCCGCGCGGACCAGCACGGCCGTGCGGTCGGCGGCGGGCAGCTGGTCAAGTGCCTCGTCGAGCACGCTGATGTGGTCGGTAGCGGTGTTCGCGCCGGCGTTACCCGCCCTCAGTAGCGCGGATAGCGGCTCACCGGTGCCCCCGGCACCGTGGTCGACGAACGCGAGCAGCGGATGATGCCCGAACGTGCGCTTGAACGTCGGCGCCGCACCTTCCTTCTCCGAGTGCGCGCTCACCAGCGTCGCGTCCAGGTCCACGATCATCGGCCCGTCGCCGACCGGCCGCCGCGCCGCCCACACCCGTTGCCGGGCCGCCGCACGAGCAGCGCGGATCGCGGTCACGACGGCGTCGACGTCGTCGGCGAGCGTGGCGATCAGCCGGGACACCGTCGGATCCGACGCCACATGGCCGAACAGGTCCGGTTGCGCGCGCACGACCGCGAGGTCGGCCAGGCAGTCCCCGCCGAGCGCGATGGCGGTCGCCACATCCAGCAGCACCTTGCCCGGATTGTGGGTCGCCCGCGTGGAACGCCACGGTCCCATCGCCGCGGACAGGGCTTGCTCCAACCCACTCGCCCGGGCCGTCTGGACCAGCAGCACACCACCGGCAGATGACACGAGCGGCTCATCGGTGGTGTCGAGCCGCACACGGGGACGCCGCCGGTTACGCTTCACCTACGGAGTGCCTTCCTCTTGGAAATTTCGGACCTTCGACAAGCCCGATCTTCCCTTGCAGGGCAGGCACTTCCGTGCTTCTACGACCCGTGTCGCACGCCAAGATCAGCGTCGGCGTGAAAGCGCGAGGCTAAGGTCGTTATGGAGGTACTTGGCCACTCTCAGATCAGCCTGACGATGAACACATACGCCCACGTCATGCCGACCGCCCTGCATGGAGCCGCGGAGGTTGTAGAGAGCGCACTGTTTGCCTAACCAGGCGTCGCTGCGACGCGCACCGGCGAGCCGCCTTGACTATGGCCTGACGCTCTCCGCTTATCGATCTTGACAGTGCACAGTCGCAAGGCGATCCTTCGGGGAGGCCAACAGAGAGGGTCGGGGTACATGTGAACTGGCAGCAGTACGAGCGGGACCTGCCGTTCCTCATGGGCGCAGCGATGGCCATCAACGACATCAACGCGCAGAACCAGGCCAACGCCGAGTACAACGCGGTCATGCAGGGCTACATGAGCCAGGGCTACACCGCCGAGCAGGC
>DASTXN010000028.1:0-5685 GCA_035765515.1 Jatrophihabitantaceae bacterium
CACCAGCGGCGCATCGCCGCCCTGGTGGAACGCCTGGCTGGAATCGATCGAGCCGTCGACGCTCCAGCGCTCGTTGATCCGCACCTTCTGGTCCAGCCCGAACTGGGCGAACGTGCGCGGGCCGTACTCGCTGATCTGCGAGCGGTTCAGGGTGCTGGTCAGCTTCGCGTCCTTCCACGGCGTGGCCTCGAAGCCGAAGCGCGTGGTGGACGTGTCGCGGTCGGCGCCGTCGGTGAACTCCTGCGCGGCGAGCACGCGGAACGCCTCGGTCAACCTGTAGGCGGCGCTCAGCTGCACCCGGGTCGGGAAGTCGACGCTGTCGTTCTTGCCGCCCATGCCGACCTCTGCCTGGACGCCGAGCTCGAGCTTGCCGTCGAGGAAGCCCTTGGTCACGCCCGCCGTCGCCTGCTGCGATTCGGCGACCGCGCCGTCGATCGAGGTGTCGCGCGCCCACTGCAGGCCCGCCTTCGCGGTCCAGTCGGACTCGCCGCGATAGACCGCTTCGGCGTGCGCGACGTCGCGCACGGCGCCGGAATCGAGGTTTTCCTGGCGGTACGCCTCGCCCTGCAGCGAGAACTTGCGGTCCAGCTGGTACTGGCCCTGCACGCCGGCCTTGAACATCGCGGCCTCGAACTGGTTCTGCTGGCCCAGGCCGAAACCGGGCGCCATGCGGCGCGCGTAGGCCAGCAGGTTCGAGCGTTCGCCGCGATGCTCCCACTCCAGCAGCCACGCGGTGCCGGTGCCGTCCTCGCCCTCGCCCGTGGCATCGCCGCGGGTCGCGGCGGCTTCGGCGCGCAGCTCGTCCTTCGGCGTCAGCCGGAACTTCGCGTCGAGGCCGGCGAGGTCGGTGCGCGAGTCGCCGTTGTCGTCGCGCACGTAGGTCGCGCCCGCCTCGAGCCGCCCGTCCATCGCGTGCACGGCGACGCGGCCGCCGCCGTTGAGGGACTGCTCGCCGGTGCCGGTCGTCTCGTACTCCGCGACGATCCAGTTCGGGTTGAAGTCGTAGTCGCGGCTGGCTACCGGCTCGCGGAAGAACAGCGTGCCGTTGTCGTAGTCGATGTCGTAGTCGATGTGGCGGGTGAGCTCGCGCGTCTCGAGCACCTGCTCGCTGTGGTAGCGGTCGCGGGTCTCGATGCGGATGCGCTCGCTGTTGATCACGATGCCCGTCCGGCGCAGGCGGTACAGGCCCGAGGTACCGTCGCCCTGCAGCTCGTCGCGCGCGTAGTTCTGCCCGGTCTCCGCGGCGAAGCCGTTGAACTCGACCAGCGGGCCGTGGTACTCGACCTTCAGGCCGGTCAGCGTGCGCTGGTAACGCGACAGCTGGGTGCGGTCCAGGCCGCTCTCGAAGTCGCCGAACAGGGCGTAGAACTGGTCGCGCTCGAGCTTGAGATAGAGCTTGCGCGAGCTGGCGGCGTCGTAGCGCTGGTCCATGCCGTCGCCGTACAGGGTGTAGTACTGGCCCGGATCGATCGTGGACAGCACGCTGCGGTCGCGCAGCTGCGACGTGTCCTTGCCGCTGTCGTAGGCCATGGTCAGCAGCCAGCTGCCGAGCACGCGGCCCTTCGCGTACAGCGCCGCGCGGCCGTCGGCCTGCACGCCGGTGCCGTCTTCGCCGGGCGGCAGCGCTTCCATGTTGTGCTCGAGCGTGTCGTAGCCCACCGAGCCCTTCGCGAAGCCGACCACCACCCAATCGCGCGGCGCGGCCTTCAGCCACGCGGCGACGTCCTCGTGGACGCTCGCCTTCTGCCCGTCCATCTTGAAATCGAAACCGAGCTTCGCCGTGCCGGCCGAACCGGTCGGCTCGAGCTCGATCAGGGCGATGCCGTCGTCGCCGCGCACGTGCCACTGTTGCCGGCGCGCTTCCATGCCGAGCGTCGAGCGGGCCTGCGCGTCCTGGAGCGACTGGGCCGCCGCGTACGGCGGTGCGATCGTGAAATCGCCGCTCGACCCGTTGCGCATCGGCTTTCCACTGCCGTCGAGGATGCGCACCGCGATCACCGGGCGATGGATGCCGTCCGCCGCGAGCGCCGAACGTTCCGGCACGAACACCGCGCGGGCGGCGTCGCCGGAGAGGTGCACGGTGCGCGACAGTTGCGCCACGACGTTGCCCGAGGCGTCGGTGATCGTCGCTTCCAGCCGGTTGTCGCCTTCGACCAGGTGGATGCTGCGCCAGGTCGAGATCGCGACGCCGTTGGCGCCCACGCTCTGGCCGTCGAAGCGGATCGACTCCACCGCTTCGCCGTCGACGCGCAGCGCGACCTTCTCGCCCTTCGCATGCTTGACGACCACGCGGGTCGCCGCCGCGCGCGGGTTGTAGCCCTCGGCCGGGAACAGCCAGTCGTGGCCCGGCGCCTGCCCGCGCAGCCAGTCGATGCCGCCGCCGGCGGCGGTCGCGTCGTCGACGATCGCTTCCGTTTTCGCGCCGTCCGGACGCGCGGAAGCCGCCTGCTCTGCGGCGGCGGCCGTGAGGATGGTTTCCACGCGTTGTCCCGCCGCGACGGCGTCGCCCGGCCCGCTGCCGGTACATCGGGCGGTCGCCTCGGCCGCGGGGGTCCGGCCGGGTGCGCCGGCGGTGTCGAACAGGGCCGAAACCCGGCCCACGTACCCTTCCGGGCTGCAGTTCCCCGCCTTGATGTCGAAGACCACCTGGCGTCGCCAGTTCACGCCCGGATCGCCGAGCCGGAAAATGGCGAAGTTGCCCTTGACCTCCGGATCCGGGATCGGCGCGCCGTCGGCTTTCGCCGAACCGGCGACGACCGTCGCGCCAGGCGGCAGGATCGCGAGGACGCGCAGGCCGGCGACCCGAACCGCGCCGCCATCCACGTCCACCGTGTTGCGCATCCCGTCGGCGATCGGCGCGAGCTGCAGCCGCACGCCGACCGCGCCGGTCACCGGCGGGCGCTTGCGGAGGAAGAAATCGCCGCGCCACAGCGTGCCGCCCTGCGCCTCGACGAACTGCGAATCGGCCCGGCCGGCGAAGCGCGTGTTGCGGACGCAGGGCACGGCCTCGAGGTCGGCGGGAATGCTCGCCGGATCCAGCTGCAGCACGTGCGTGCCCGGGCGGACGCCTTCGATGTGGTACGCACCGTCGCGGTCGGTCGCGGCGTAGGTGCCGTCCTCGAGCAGCAGGCGCACGTTCGGCACGCCCTTGCGCGCGGCGAACGGCGCGTCGCAGCTGTCCGCTGCAAGCACCCGGCCGATGATGGTGAACCGGCCGGTCGCCAGCGCATCCTCCATGCGGACCACGGTGTCGGTCTCGTTGGACGAGAGCGAGCCGTTGGCCGAGGCGATCGCGTAGTTCAGCAGGTACTGCCCGGACGCGCCCGCGCCGACCTCGGCGACGAAGGTCGCGGTGATCGATGCGCCCGGCGCGAGGTTGCCGACCGGGAAGCGTAGCGTGCGCCCGTCCGCGGACACCTGCGGATCCACGGCCGCGACCATGCCGGCCCCGACCCGCACCGCGGTGCGACCTGCCGCGCTCGGCGCGCCCGACGACGGTGCCGTCGGCGTCGCACCGGAGTCACCGGCCGTCGTCGCGTTGCCCACCCGCAGCGAGCCCGGGCGGAAGCGCAGGCCGGGGGGCAGCAGGTCGCGGATGCGGGCGTTGATCGCGGGCGCGTCGTGGATGTTGCTCACCACGAGCGTGTACTGGAGGAAATCGCCGATCGAGACGATGTCCTTCGACACCGTCTGCTCGAGGTGGATCACCGTCCGGCCCGGCTCCAGCGGCGCGTAGCCGGTCGCGGCGACGGCGAGCGCGTCCAGCGGGAAGTCGGTGTCGGTGTAGCGCGCGGTGATCTGCGCGTAGGCGGCCAGCGACAGCACGCAGTCGTACTGCGTCGCCGCCGGCGGCATGGCCACGCTCTGGATGGCGCCGGCGAACATGCCCGTATCGGGGCCGGTCTCCTGCAGGCGCAGCGTTTCCGCATCGCCGGTGGTCGTGGTGATGTCCACGTCCACGTATTCGCGGACGGCAGGGTCGGCATTGCGGTTCGAATCGGTCACCGCGACCACGATGGGATCGCCGGTGTAGTAGCCGGGCGCGGAGCTGGTCTGCGCCTGCGTCTGGTCGAGGGGCGTACCGTCGCTGGCGGTGACGTCCGGCAGCGGGGTGAAGCTGCCGCCGTCCACGCGGCACTGGCCGCCATCGATGGCGATCGGCGAGCCGTCGGAGGAATCAGGGTCGTAGCGGAGGAAGGACAGCGTCGCCGGCACCGGCGACGGGATGATCTCGAAGCTGACCGTATTGGTGTTCAGCGTGACCGGCGGCACGCCTTCGAGGGTGCGGTAGGTCACGTGGGCCGTGTTGTCCACCCGGGTCGCCCACGCGAGCCCCGGAAGCACCAGGACGAGAGCGCAGAGCATCCTCGCGGCACGGCTTGCGCCGGCGCGTTTGCGCGCTTTCAGGCTGGCGAAAAGGGTATCCACGGCTACACGGCTGCCCCGCCCGCGGGAGCGCGAAGCTCCGACAGGCCAGAAAGTGCGTGGCAGACGACCCCTGGCCGGCGTGCGCCGGCCAGGGGTGCGGGATTACTTCACGGACATCCGGAAGATGACCGCGAACTTGCCCGTGGTCGCGGCGACACTCTCCGCCGACGCAGTCACGGTGTTCGCAGCGGTCTGGCCGAAGTCCGCGCCGACGAGGTCGCCGGTCGGGCCAGGGCCGCCTTCGTCCGTCGTGAGCGGGCCACCGGCGTCCGGATCGTCGGCCGTGTCGTTGTCGTCTTCCGCGGTCGCCGCGGCGTAATCTGCGGCCGCGTCCGCGGAATCGCAGGTGGCCGAGGTGCTCGTCTTGATGCTGTCGGTCACCCAGGTCAGGTTCGTGGTGTCGACCGGGTCGGAGATCGCCACGTCCGTCGCGGCCTGGCCACCGGTGTTGCTGACCAGGATGCAGTACTGGATCAGCGCACCCGGGATCGGCTTCAGCTGGCCGGCGGCGCTGTAGTTCGGGGTGGTGCCGTCGCAGACGCCCGCGGCGGAGTTCTCGCAGATGACCGTCATCGTCTTGGAGACCGCCACGGAGGCGGCGCCCACGGTGAACGTGGCCGAGTCGCTGTGGAAGCCGTCTTCGGCATCGTCGCCGTCGGTGTCGGGACCGACCGTGGCCGTGCCTGCGCCGTCGGCGAACACGTTGTCGACCACGTTCGGATCGTCGGCGCCGAGGGTTTCGGTCAGCGCGGCGCCCGGGCTACCGGTATCGCCGGTCGGGTCGGCGGCCTGCGCGATCAGCGAAATGGTGCTCTCGTCGCCGTCGGCCACTTCACCCGGGTCCGTGCCCGCATCCGGGATGTCGCCGACGATCCACACCTTGATGGTGGCGTCCTCGGCCAGGTCGTCGATGTACGACTGCGCGGTATCGGCGGTGCCCGGACCGGCGCCGTCGGGATCGGTCAGCTCGAGCGTGCCGTTGCCGTTGGTGTCGACCCAGATCACCGTGTTGTCGGCGTCGAACTGGTCGGTCGGCGAGGCCACGTGCTCCAGCGACAGCAGGAAGTCCATCGTGTCGTTGGTCTTGTTGGTGACGTCGAACTCCAGCGACTTGTCGGTCGCCAGCGGCGCGCCGGTGTCGCCGGAAACGGCGTCGACGATGACGTCGACCTTGCGGTCGACCACGAAGTTGGCCGTGCCGTCGGCGGGCGCCGTCTGCGGCACGCCGCCCACGGAGAAGCTGACGCTGGCGCTGTT
>DASTXN010000029.1:0-3778 GCA_035765515.1 Jatrophihabitantaceae bacterium
CGCCACCGCGCCGGCCGCGCCTACCGCCGCCTGCGCCGCAGGTGACCGCGCGTGTGATCAGACGGCGGCGATCTTGGCGACGTACTGCGACACCTCGGCCGGCTCGATGCGCGGCTCGAGGTCCAGCTTCCAGTCGTCATAACGCGGGTCCGGCAGCATCTGGCGCAGCAGCGGGCGCAGGATCTCGACGTCCTCGTTGGTGAAGAAGCTGCGCCAGTTCGCAGCGCGTCCGCTGCGGCGGGTGTGACCGAACTTGCCGAGGTCGACGTCCGCGGTCGGCACCGTGACGGGGACGCCCAGGTAGTCGGCCAGCCCGTCCGTCCGATCGGCGACCATGTCCTCGTAGGCGAGCACGTGCGCGTCCCGGCCGACGCCGTGGTGGATGTAGCTCTCGAACTCGCGCTTGTCGGCGATGTCGGTCAGCCGTGACCACAGGTCGATGTCGTAGAGCGACTCGAAGATCCGGCACAGCCCCCGCAGCGAGATGCTCTCCGGGTCGCGCTCCTTGGCCTGCAGCGCCTGCACCCAGCGGGCGAGGACCTGCTCGCGCGGCTCGGGGATCAGCTTGTCGTCCCGGGCGATCTTGGCGTGGTACAGCAGCTTGGAGACCATCTCGTCGCGGGCGTCGCGGGAGATGAACACGACCTTGTCGACGGGGAAGCCGAACTCGCCGTGGACGATCGCGTCCAGGTGCCGGCGCCGGGTGCGGAAGTGCTCCCAGAGGATCTTGATCGCCTCGTTGCCCTCGCGCTCCTGGCTCTTCTTGGCGAACGCCAGCACCGAGTTCGGCTCCATGACGAGGTCGCACGGCTGCAACGACTGGCGGATCAGGGAGACCAACGCTGTTGTGCCGGTTTTCGCTTTGCCGACGACCAAGACACGCATGTCGACACCTTATCTTGCTAGCATCGCGCGGATGTTTGTCTTGCGCCGCAAGCCAGAACTGTCGGTCGTGGTGGTCTGCTACGACATGCAGCGCGAGCTTCCCCGTACCCTGCAGTCGCTGTCGAGCCGCTACCAGCAGGGCATGGACGGCATCGACTACGAGGTCGTCGTGGTCGACAACGGCTCGCCCGTCCCAGTCGATCCGCGGTCGGTCGCCGCCATCGACAGCCGGTTCCGGGTGCACCGCATCGACAACGCGCTGCCCTCGCCGGCGGTGGCAGCGAACCAGGCCGTGGCGTCGACCACCGGCCGGGCAGTCGGCCTCATCCTGGACGGTGCCCGGATGGTCACGCCGGGAACGCTGGCCACCGGGCTACGCGCGATGGCCACCCACCCGCGTCCGGTCGTCACCCCAATGGCGTGGCACCTCGGCCCCGCGCACCAGTCGGTGTCGGTGCCGGCCGGCTATGGCCCGGCGGCCGAGGATTCGCTTCTGGACAGCGTCGACTGGCCGCTTGACGGGTACCGGCTGTTCGAGATCTCCGTCCTGGCCGGGGCGAACAAGCAGGGCTTCTTCGGGACGATCAACGAGTCGTGCTGCCTGCTGCTGCCGCGCACGTTGTGGACGGAGTCGGGCGGGCTCGACGAGCGGTTCGACCAGCCGGCCGGCGGACTGGTGTCGATCGACCTGTTCACCCGGCTGGTCGGGATGCCCGGCACCGAGCTGATCGTGCTGCTGGGGGAGGGCTCGTTCCACCAGGTACACGGTGGCGCGTCGACCAGCCCGAAGGCGCCGCAGGCCGCGTGGGCGGACCACTACAAGCGGCTGCGCGGGCATGCCTACAAGCGCCCGGTGGTCCGTCCGACCTACTTCGGCACCATGCCCGAGCCGGCGCGCAAGTTCATCCTCCCCGAAGGGTGACGGCGGCGTCTGGCTGAGAAGTAGCAACGACACACAGCTCATCCACGTTTACGGCTACCTAGTCTGACGCCGTGGCGTGGACGGCGAGCTGGCGACGACCGCGTGCCTTGCTCGCGCTCGTCGCTGCGCTGCACGGGCTGTCGCCGCTGTTGGTGCTCGGTCCGCACTACTGGTTCGGCGTCGACGAGACGATCTATCTCAGCCAGATCAACGGCTACGCGCCGCCCAACTTCTTCTCCGCGCCCCGGTCCCGGGGCGTGACCTTTCTCGCCGCGCCGGTCACGCTGCTCACCGACTCCACGGTCGCCATCCGGGTGTGGCTGGCGGTCCTGTCCGCGATCGCGCTCTACCTGGCGTTCCGTCCGTGGCTGCACGTGCTGGCCGGTCGCACCGCTGTGCTGGCGGCGCTGCTGTTCTCGACGATCTGGGTGGTCATCTACTACGCGTTCGAGGTGATGCCCAACTACTGGTCTGCGGCCGCCGTCGTCGCCGCGACCGGGTACGCGCTGCGCTTCCTACGCGAGGGTCGGCGCTGGCAGCTGGTCGCGGTCGGTGTCGCGATGGGTCTGGTGGCGCTCATCAGGCCGTCCGATGCGATGTACGGCGGCGTGGTGCTGGCCGCGTGTGCGCTGTTCGTGTCAGCCGCGATGAGGCGGCGTCTGGGCGTGGTCGCGGCGATCGCGGTCGGCAGCGCGGCCGGGGCAGCCGACTGGGTCGTCGAGGCGTTCACCAGCTACGGCGGCCTCGGGCAGCGGATCCACCAGGCGCAGGCCGAGAACGGCGGACCCGGCGTGCACTTCGCGGGCGCGGCCCAGTGGCGGACGCTCGCCGGACCCGTCCTGTGCCGCAACGGCTGCAGGGCGAACGCGTCGTTCCTGTACCAGTGGTGGTGGCTCGCGCTGATCGTGCTGGTCGCGGTCGGCCTGGGTTATGCGCGCCGCGAGCGGGACCTGACCGTGCACCGCTTTTCGAGTGTCAGCGTGCCGACGGTCGTCGGGCTGGCGATGGCCGCGCAATACGTGTTCGAGGTGACCTACTCGGCGCCGCGGTTCTTGACGCCCACGTACGCGTTGCTCGCGCTGCCCGCCGCGTCCGGTGCCGTGCACCTGGTCAAGGCGACCAGTCCGGGCGTGCCGCGGTTCGCGCTGGCCGGCGGGATGGTGCTCGTCCTCGCGCTGAACGCCGGCATCGAGGTGAACGTGATCACCGCGAACCTCAAGCCGAACAGCGTGCGGTCGAGCACGGCGCTGCTCGCCGACGCCGACTACCTGAACGGCGCCGGTGTGGACGGGCCGTGCATCCTGCTCGGGACGGGGCGGATGGACGTCGCCCGGCTGGCCTACGCGACCGGGTGCACGGACCGGCCGGCGGGCGGCCCCGCGCTGCGCGAGCGGATGGAGGACGGCACGCGCGTGCTCTGGCTCGGCGCGGGACGGGTGCGCTATCCCGGCGTGCACTGGCAGCAGCTGCACCTGCCCGTCCACACGTCCTCGCTGCCGCGGCTGGCGTGGCTGTCGACGTCGCAGCCGACCGGCCCGGACAGCGACACCCGCGCCTGACTGATCCTTGCTCGGGTCGCGGCCTGGCTGTGGTCGCCGTTGGTCGGCGGTGACGGTTTGATCTTTGCTTTGGTTGCGTTGCCGGGTCGCGATCCGGCTCTGCTCACTAGGGGTAGGCAGCGACGGCGGTCAGTTTGATCTTCACTTTGGTTGCTCTGCCGGGTTGCGTTCCGGCTCTGCTCACTCGGGTAAGCAGCGACCGGGGACAGTTTGATCTTCCTTCGGCTGCGTTGCCGGGTCGCGTTCCAGCTCTGCTCACTCGGGGTGGGCGGCGACGGCGGTCAGTTTGATCTTCACTTTGGTTGCTCTGCCGGGTTGCGGTCTTGTTGTGGTCGCCCCTGTCGGCGGCGACGGGACGGTTTGACCTTTGCTTTGGTTGCGTTGCCGGGTCGCGATCCGGCTCTGCTCACTC
>DASTXN010000030.1:0-5721 GCA_035765515.1 Jatrophihabitantaceae bacterium
GAGAGCGTGCAGAACGCGCTGTCCGGCGGGCTGTTCGAGCCGCAGACCACGCCCGAGCAGCAGGCCGCGCTGCGCCGCCTCGAGACGCTGCTCGCGCTCGTCGAGGGCTGGGTGGACGCGGTCGTCGCCGCGGCCGCGGGCGAGCGCATGCCCGGCGCGGAGGCGCTGCGCGAGGCGTCCCGCCGTCGCCGCGCGACCGGCGGGCCGGCCGAGCAGACGTTCGCCACCCTGGTCGGCCTGGAGCTGCGCCCGCGCCGGCTGCGCGAGGCGGCGGCGCTGTGGTGGGGCGTCACCAGTAAGCACGGCATCGGTGGCCGCGACGCCCTGTGGGGGCACCCGGATCTGCTCCCGAGCGCCGACGACCTGGACGATCCGCTGGGCTTCGCGGACACGATGGGGGCAGCGGACGAACTGCTCGCGCCGACCGATGAGCCGACCGAGCAGCAGGATGGGCAGCAGGACGGGCCCGGGGACGCAACCGACGAGCCGGATGCGGGAGGGTCAACCGACTGAGTCGGCCCGCACCTCACCGTCGATCCCGTCGACGTCGCCGTCCAGATCGTCCGCGAACGAGAGCCCGGCAGCCGCGCTCACGCCGTCCAGGTAGCCGCGTGCCCGCTCGGTGCGCGGATAGCGGTCGACGAGCGCCCAGAACCGCGGCCCGTGCCCAGGCACGATCAGGTGGGCGAGTTCGTGCACCAGCACGTAGTCCTGCACCCAGTCCGGCATCTGCTGAAGTCGCTCCGACATCCGGATCGTCGCGTCCGCAGGCGTGCAGGATGCCCAGCGACTGCTCATGGACCGAACCCAGCGCACGCTGGCAGGCCGCGCCCGCCCGTCCAGGTAGCGGGCGGACAGCTGCTCGGCGCGGCGGGCCAGCGCGAGGTCGGACGGCGCGCGGCGCCGCCCCCGCGGACCCGTGCCGTCCAGCCGGGCGAGCATCGCGGCCACCCACTCCTGCTCCTGGGCGCGGGTGAACCGGGCCGGGATGAGGACCACGGTCCGGTCACCGTCGCGGTACGCCTGGACGGTACGGCGGCGGCGGGCGCTGCGGCGCACCTCAACCTTGCGACCGTCCGGACGATCGCTCTGCTGGTCCACACTCTCGGGCACGCCGCCACGCTAGCGCGCCGGGCCGACTGCGGCTGTCCACAAGATCCACAGCGCTATCCAGAAGTTATCCACAGCGTCATCCACAGATGTGGACATTCACTTCAGGGTTACGCATTCGCCCCGCCAGCGTTACCCGACGTTTGCGCGCAGTTGTCCACGCCTGTGGATAACGGTGGGAATAACGACATTCGGTGCGAGAGTGACGTCATGGCTGTGCGACGTGCTCCCACCCCCGACCGCATCCTGCATCCCGCGGCCCGAGCGCTCTGGCGTCCGGGCAGCGCGCTCCAGCTCGAGCTGGGTGGGCGGGCCGTGATCATCGAGGGCGACGCGGTGGATTCGGTGCGCCCGTTCATCGGCCACCGCCCCGAGCAGCCGGCGGGAACGGCCACGTCCGGGGGTGACGGTGTCGTACAGGCGCTGGCCGAGGCCGGCTACCTCTGGCCGTCCGACGATCCGGGGCCGCTCACGCCGTCCAGCCCGGACACGCCGAACCCCCGGCTATCCCCACCCAGGCCCCAGCTGGCCGGGGAACTGCGTGCGATGACGGTGCGGCACGGCGAGCAGGCCGCCGAACTGCTCCACGCCCGTCGGCACGTCGCCGTGCTCGTGCAGGGCGAGAACCGGGCCGGTCCACTGGTCGCGTCCCTGCTGGCCGCGGCCGGTGTGGGACAGGTGTACCTGCCGGACGCCAAGCCGGTTCGGATGCATCAGAGCCTGCCCGGCGGGATCGGCCCGCAGGACGAGGGCCGGTCGTTCAGCGCCGCCGCCGCAGCGGCCGTGCACCGCGCGGCGCCGGACGCGAACGTGCGGCATCCGCCGGCCCACGAGGCGCCCGACCTGGTGGTGCTCGCGTACGACGAGCCGATCGACCCGGACCACCGCGCGGCGCTACACGCGCACGGGCACGCGCACCTGCCGGTCCGGCTCGCGCCCGATCACGGGGTGGTCGGCCCGCTGGTGGTCCCGGGCCTGACCAGTTGCCTGCGCTGCGCCGACCTGCACCGCCTCGACCGCGACCCGGCGTGGACGGCGCTGGCCGTCCAGCTGAGCACTCCGCCGCGTACCGGCTCGGCGTCCCCGGTCACGCTCGCGGCCACCCTGGCGGCCGTCGCCGCCGGCCAGGCGCTGGCCTACCTGGACGGTGAACAGCCGGCCACGATCGACGGCACGATCGAGCAGCACCTGCCCGACTGGCGGCTGCGGCGGCGCAGCTGGCCGGCGCATCCGGACTGTGACTGCTGCCGCGACCCGGCGTTCGGCAGAATGGAGCGGTGAGCGATATCCCGCAGCGGCGCGTGGCCCGGACCGCACGGCTGGCCTCGCTGCCGCTGGGGGTCGCCGGGCGAGCCACGATCGGGCTCGGCCGCCGCATGACCGGCCGGTCCGCCGAGGACATCACCGCCGACCTGCAGGCGCGCACCGCCGAGCAGCTGTTCACTGTCCTGGGCGAGCTCAAGGGCGGCGCGATGAAGCTCGGCCAGGCACTGTCGGTGTTCGAGGCCGCGCTGCCCGAGGAGTCGGCAGCGCCCTACCGGGAGGCGCTCACCAAGCTGCAGGAGGCCGCCCCGCCGATGCCGGCCGCGACCGTGCACCAGGTGCTGGACGAGCAGTTCGGGCGCAGCTGGCCGGATCGGTTCTCCTCCTTCGACGACGTCCCGGCCGCGGCCGCGAGCATCGGCCAGGTGCACAAGGCCGTCTGGTCGGACGGGCGCGAAGTCGCCGTCAAGCTGCAGTACCCCGGGGCCGGCCCGGCGCTGCTTGCGGACTTCACCCAGCTGTCCCGGCTGGCGTGGCTGTTCGCGCGGCTCTCCCCCGGCCTGGAGGTCAAGCCACTGCTGGCCGAGCTCAAGGAACGCGTCCTGGAGGAGCTGGACTACACGCTGGAGGCGCAATCCCAGCGCGCGTTCGCGGCCGCCTACGCCGGCGATCCGGACATCGTGATCCCGCGCGTGGTCGCGAGCGCACCCAAGGCGGTCGTCACCGAGTGGCTGGACGGCACTCCGCTGTCGCGGATCATCGCCGCCGGCACGCAGGACGAGCGCGACCACGCCGGCAGCCTGCTCGCGCTGCTGCACTACTCGGCGCCCGAGCGCGCCGGGCTGCTGCACGCCGATCCGCACCCCGGCAACTTCCGCATCACCGCCGACGGCCGGCTCGGCGTCGTCGACTTCGGCGCGGTGGCCCGGCTGCCGGACGGCTCCCCCGAGCCGCTGGGCCGGCTGACCCGGCTGGCGCTGGACGGCGACGGCGACGCGCTGGTCACGATGATGCGTGAGCTGGGCTTCATCCGTCCCGGGGTCGACCTCGCCCCGGAGGCGGTGATGGACTACTTCGGCCCGGTGCTGGACCCGCTGCGCAGCGACACGTTCACCTTCTCGCGCGAGTGGATGCGCCAGCAGGCCGCCCGCATCGGTGACCCGCGCAGCGAGGAGGCCAAGGTCGGCCGCATGTTCAACCTGCCACCGACCTACCTGCTGATCCACCGCGTCACGATCGGCTCGATCGGCATCCTGTGCCAGCTGGGAGCGACAGCCGCGTTCCGCCCGCTCGCCGAGCGCTGGCAGAAGGGTTTCGCGTCGTGAACGAATCGGTCTTCACCTACGGCGCGCCCGCGCTGAAGTTCGGCGACGGCGCGTCGGACGAGCTCGGCTACGACCTCGCGCAGTTGGGCGCCACGCGCGCGCTGGTGATCACCGATCCGGGCGTGGCTGCCAGTGGTCTGGCCGAGCGCGTCGCCGGGCAGATGTCCCGCTTCGGAGTGCAGGCCGCGGTGTTCGACGGCGTGCACGTCGAGCCCACGGACGCGAGCATGCAGGCCGCGATCGACTGGGCGCGCGCCAACGGCCCGTTCGACGCGTTCGTGGCCGTCGGCGGCGGGTCGAGCATCGACACGGCCAAGGCGGTGAACCTGCTGCTGACCAACCCGGGCGAGCTGATGGACTACGTCAACGCGCCGGTCGGCGGGGGGCTCGCGCCGGTCAACCCGCTGCGCCCGCTGGTCGCGGTGCCGACGACTACAGGCACCGGCGCGGAGAGCACCACGATCTGCGTGATGGACGTGCTGGCGCAGCGGGTCAAGACCGGGATCAGCCACCAGCGGCTGCGCCCGACGCTCGCAGTGGTCGACCCGCTGCTGACCGTCACCCAACCGGCCGGCGTGACCGCGTCCGCCGGCATGGACATCCTGTGTCACGCGCTGGAGAGCTACACCGCCGCGCCGTACACGTCCAAGGAGCGCAAGCAACCCGAGCAGCGCGTGCCGTACTGCGGCTCGAACCCGATCTCGGACATGTGGTCGGAGAAGGCGCTGTCCCTGCTGGCCACGCACTTCCGGCGCGCGGTGAGCAACGGCGACGACCTGGACGCACGGCGCGGGATGGCGATGGCGGCGACGTTCGCCGGGCTCGGCTTCGGCAACGCCGGCGTGCACATCCCGCACGCCAACGCGTACCCGATCGCCGGGCAGGTGCGCGACTTCCACCCGGCCGGCTACCCGGCCGACGAGCCGATGGTGCCGCACGGGATGGCGGTCTCGCTGACCGCGCCCGAGGCGTTCCGGTTCACCTTCGAGGCCGCCCCGCAGCGGCACCGGCGAGCGGCCGAACTGCTCGCACCGGGCACCGCCGTGCCGAACGACGACGCGTCCTTCTTGCCTGACGTCCTGATCCGGTTGATGCGCGACATCGAGCTGCCGGCGGGGGTCGGCGCGGTCGGATTCACCGACGCAGATGTGGACGATCTGGTCGAAGGCGCCCTGAAACAGCAGCGGCTGCTGGCCACCGCGCCCCGCCCGGTGACGGCCGAGGACATCAGCGGCATCTTCCACCGGGCGATGTCATTGTGGTGATCCGCTGAGAACTTGCCGCAAACTTCGTGGCTCCGAACCGCGCAGGAATGCCCTCGGCGTGCCGACAATCTAGACGTGGACGAGACATGCACCCTGTGCGGGCGAGTGGCTGACGCGCTGCGCGACGGCGACCCGCCCCTGGGCTGGTGCGTCGACCGGGTCGAGGCGCGCGGTGGCGAACGCACCCGGTGGGTGTGCCCGGACTGCACGCGCAGCCACGTGCGCGCGATCGAGGCCAAGCTCGAACAAGCCTGGTGGTAACTAGACAGCAATGGCACCGACTGTAAGTCCAGGTGCCCGCGCAGGCGACGAAGGAGCCGAGCAATAGGCATGGCCCCGCCGGACCGACGGATCCGGCGGGGCCACTGTTCGTCAGGGGTCACCTGACCTCGGGTTGGACTAGGGCTGTACCAGCGCCTGGCTGGCGCGCTGGGTGTGGCGGGTCGCCGCTACCCGGGCGCGTTCGGCCAGGTATTGCCAGAACTGGGCGGAGGCCAACTCCGCCGACAGGCGCGACTGGCGCGCCTGGTGCTCGCGCTGGCGCATATGCTCGCGCGCCAGCGCTTCTTGCATGACATACATCTGCGAACTCCTGTTGGTCTTGTAACCGGTGACGGCGCTGGACATCAGGCAGCCACCTCGGTCCGGTCGTCCTTGCGGGGACGGCCACGGGGACGCTTACGTGCGACGATCGCGCCGCGCTCGAAGATCTCGCCGCCCCAGACGCCCCACGGCTCCCGACGCTCGAGGGCGCCGGC
>DASTXN010000031.1:0-2607 GCA_035765515.1 Jatrophihabitantaceae bacterium
CGGCCGCGATCGGCGGCCGGCCACAGCACGTTGCCGCCGGTGGCCGCGTTGCGCCAGAGGACATCGTCCACGCCGTCGCCGTCGTAGTCGCCGGTGCCTTCGACCTTCCAGCGGGTGTCGCCGACCTGGGCCACGGCCTGCTGGGAATAGCCGTCGGCTCCCCGCCAGATCGTGTTGCGACCGCTGCTGGCGTTGCGCCAGAGCACGTCGTCGCTGCCGTCGCCATCGAAGTCGCCGACCCCCGCGACCTTCCAGAGGTTGCTGGACGCGGTCTTCAAAGTCTCGCGGCGGTCGCGCGTGCCGGAATACCAGACCGAGTTCTTCGCGCTTTGCGAGTGGTTCCAGAAGATGTCGTCCTCGCCGTCGCCGTCGAAGTCGCCCACGCCGGCCACCTGCCACCGCGTGTCGGTCACCGCGTCGATGCTCAGGCGACGGTCGTCGTGGCCGGAGTACCAGATCGTGTTCTTGCCGCTTTGCTGGTTGCGCCAGAGGATGTCGTCCTGGCCGTCGCCGTCGAAGTCGCCCGCGCCCACGACCTGCCAGCTCGCGCCCGCCACCGCGGTGAGGCTCTCGTGCCGGGTCTGCGTGCCCGAATACCAGAGCGTGTTGTCGCCGCTGTCGGGATTGCGCCAGAAGATGTCGTGCTCGCCGTCGCCGTCGAAATCGCCGGTCGCCGCGACCACCCAGTGCAGGTCGGCGATCCGCGGCACGCCCTGCTGGGTGCTGCGGTTGGCGGACAGCCAGATGGTGTTGCGCCCGTCGACGGCGTTCCTCCACAGGACGTCCGACTCGCCGTCGCCGTCGAAGTCCTCGCGCGCCCGCCCGGGCTCCGCCACGGCCGTGGCGCGGAACGCCGCGACCACCGGCATGGTGTTGCGCAGCGTGCGGGCGTTGTCGGCGTCGGCCTTGCCGCAGGCGTAGCCGCCGCAGAAGGTGGAGTCGGGCGTCGAGAACGTCAGGTAGCCGGTCTGGCCGGCGCCGCCGTAGGCCATGACCGTGTAGAAGTTGCCTTGCCCGGCGGACGTCTTGTAGCCGAAGGAGTAGGTGTAGGCGCCGTAGTCCTCCGGGCTGTCGAGCGTGCCGTCGCTGCCCGCCGCGGTGGTGCGGTCGTGGGCCGCGCCCATGTTGTGGCCGAGCTCGTGCACGAACGTGTCGTCCGGGCAGTAGTACGTGCGGCCGTCGGACTCGTTGGTGTCGACGCCGTCGCTGACGACCGAAAATGCCAGCTCATCCCAGCCGTCCCCCGGATCGATTCCCTGCAGCCCGCCGCCCAGCAGCCAGGCGATGCCGCAGTTCCCGTTTTCCGGGTCGCGGAAGTCGCGCACGAGGCTGACCACGTCTGCGCCGTAGGCCTCGCGCGCCAGGCGCAACGCGTCGAATGCGGCGTTCGGCGTCACCGGACCGTTGGTGTCGTAGCCGCTGAGCTCGTGCAATGCGGTGTCGTTGCTGTTGCCGTCGGTGTAGCTCACCTGCATCGCGTGCACCAGGCGCACGCGGCCCGCGATGCCGCTGTTGGCGTAGACGGTATTGGCCACGTCCACGAGGTACTGCAGCCGGGTCGTCGCCGCCGACGCGCCGCCCTGCGCCTGGACGAAGCCGGGGGTGTAGCCGACCAGCACGTCGATGGTATCGGCGGCGGCCGCAGCCACGGGTCCCGCGGCGGCGCCGGGCCGCACGCCCCGGCCCGGGGACGGGTTGCCGGGGCGCGGCAACATGGATTCGGGCAGCAGGCTGAAGTCGGGGCGCTTGGCCGCGCTGTCGCGCGCTGCGATCGCCAGGGCGTCGGTCTTCACGAGCCAGGCGACGCCATCGCGCATGGTGAGCCGCAGCGGCGGACCGTCGCCCTGGGCGATGGTGCCGAACACGGCATCGGGGCCGATGGTCAGGATCGCCTGCGCGCCCTTGCGGCCGGCGAGTTCGCCGATCCAGGTCCAGTCGCCGGAGTCGTGCTCCACGTGGCGCAGGTAGCGGAAATCGAGGCTTCGACCATCGGGCGTGGTCAGGCGCAGGTGGCCGCTGCCGATCGCGTCCAGGGCGTGCGCTTCGCTGACCGCGGCGCGATACCAGGTGTAGGCGCCCATCCTCCGCACCACGTTGCCCGGATATCCGATCAGTTCGCCGCGGTCGGGGAGCGCCGCCGCGCGGCTGGCGCGGAACCCGGGAGCGGGGAAGCCGGGCCAGCCGGCACCAGGCGTGGCCTGCGCGACGGTCCGCGCGCCGGCGCCGCCGATGCCGATGCCGGCCGGAGACGCCGTGACCGTGCGGAGGGCTGCGCCGGGCACGCCGCCCGCGGGGGCCGGCTTCGCGGAGGCGCCGGAAAGCAGGACGAGGGCGATGGCGATCGGACCGAGGACTGCCTTCACGGTGCACTCCGTTCTCACGTTTCGAGGGTCCTCAGCCCCGGACGATCGGGCAACCCGTCTTCGCCCGGAGTTCGGCTTCGTCCACGCCGGTCGCCAGTTCCGCCAACACCAGGCCTTGCGGGGTCACGTCCAGCACGCCGAGGTCGGTGATGATACGGCTTACGACGCCCACGCCGGTCAGCGGCAGCGTGCACTCCGGCAGGATCTTCGGCTCGCCCGCCTTCGTGGTGTGCTCCATCAGCAC
>DASTXN010000032.1:0-38940 GCA_035765515.1 Jatrophihabitantaceae bacterium
ATATATCGCGCCACTGGAAGGGGTAACGCGCCACTCGCGCCGAATTGCCGGGACCTACAGCGGTAGGTCCTTGACGAAGTCCGCGAGCTGCGCGAGGTTGCGGCACTCGACCATGGGCACGACGGCGTCGAACCGGGATGCGGCCGAGTCGCCCGTGTCCCAGGCCGCGCGGCGTTCCGGATTCAGCCAGTGCGCGGCGTGGGCGCGCTCGACCAGCCGCTGCAACGCCGGCAGGGCGATGTCGCCGTAGTTCGAGCGGGCGTCGCCGAGGATCAGCAGCGACGTTCGGTGCCCCACCGCGTCGGCGTACTTCTCCTCGAACCGCTCGAACGCGCGGCCGTAGTCGGTGCGCCCGAGCAGCCAGGTCACCTGCGCCTGCTGCGTCAGCCGCGCAACGGCATCGGTGACGTCCGTGCCGGGCGCGAAGTAGCGGGTGACCTCGTCGATCTCGTCCACGAACGCGAATGTGCGCACCCGCGAGAACTGCTCACGCAACGCGTGCACCAGCATCAACGTGAACCGGGCCGACGCCAGGACGGACTCGCTCACGTCCGCCAGGATCACCAGGTCCGTCTTGGCCGGGCGGCGCGGGCGGTGCACGGTCGTCAACGGCACTCCCCCGGTCGACAGCGAGCCGCGGATCGTCCGCCGGAAATCGAGCTGCCCGCGCCGCCCGGCGCGCTGCTTCACCGCGAGCCGGGCCGCCAGCCGCCGGGCCAGCGGCGCGACCTCGCGGCGCAACTCGGCCAGCTCCGACGCGGTGGCGTTGCCGAACGGGACCTTGTCGATGCTCGGACGCGCCGCGCGGGCCACCTCGTCGACCCCGCGCTGCTCGGCGTAGCGGCGGCGGGCCTCGGCTTCGACCAGCTCCCGGAACCGACGGATCCGGCGGTCGATCCGTGCTCGTTCCAGCCGCTCGGCGAACTCGTCGTCCGGCCGACCGTCAAGCAGTTGCGCGAGCAGGCCGGCCAGCAGCGTCTCGGGCGAGAGCCGGGTCATCACGGTGAGCGGTGACCACGACGGCTGCCCCGCGGACGTGCCCGGCTGCGCGCCGAGACCGCTGACCGCATCGCGCGCGACGCCCAGCCCGAGCTGCTCGTCACCGGTCAGCAGGAACTGCCGCAGCTCGTCGCGCAGCCGCATCCGGACCGGGTCGTCGACCTCCCACGGCGCGGGCGCGGGTCGGACGTTTTCCGGTGCCGCGCTGCTTCCGTCGCTGCGCCGCACCGCTGCCGTCTCGCCCACGACCGCCGGGTAGTAGAGATCGAAGATCGTGTCGAAGACCGGACGGTGCACCGGCCGCTTCACGACCGTTGCCGCGTACGCCTCCCGCACGACGTCCCGATCGGCGAGCGTGACGGCGCGGACGGCAGCGACCGCGTCCAGGCCCTCGGACACCGACACCGCCAGGCCCGCCTCGCGCAGCGCGGCGAGGAACGCGGTGTGGTGCTCGACCAGTCCCATCGGCGCTGATCAGTCCGCGACGGCAGGCAGGCCGAGTTCCTTGGCCGCTCGCTGGTGATCGCTCGCGTGCTTGAGGACCACGCCGAGCGTCTGCGCGGTCGCGGCGTCGTCCAGGTCGTCGACACCGAGCGCGAGCAACGTGCGCGCCCAGTCGATCGTCTCGGACACCGACGGCGCCTTCTTCAGCTCCAGGCCGCGCAGCGCCGCCGCGGTGTGCACGACCTGCTCGGCGAGCTCGGCTGCGATTCCCGGCACGCGGGCCAGGACGATCTCGCGTTCGCGCTCCGGCGACGGACAGCCGATGTGCAGATACAGGCAGCGCCGCTTGAGCGCCTCGGACAGCTCGCGCGTCGCGTTCGACGTGACTACCACGAACGGGCGGCGGGTTGCACTGATCGTCCCCAGTTCGGGGATCGTCACCTGGAACTCCGAGAGCACCTCGAGCAGCAGCGCCTCGACCTCGACGTCGGTCTTGTCCGCCTCGTCGATCAGCAGGACGGTCGGATCGTCGCGGCGGATCGCGGACAGCAGCGGCCGGGTGAGCAGGAACTCCTCGGTGAAGATGTCGTCGTGCGTCTGCTCCCAACGCTGGTCGCTGGATGCCGCCTGGATGCGCAACAGCTGCTTCTTGTAGTTCCACTCGTACAGCGCGCGAGCCTCGTCCAGGCCCTCGTAGCACTGCAGCCGGATCAGCTCCGACCCGCTCGCCTGCGCAACCGCCTTGGCCAGTTCGGTCTTGCCCACGCCGGCCGGTCCCTCGACCAGGATCGGCCGCTGCAGGCTGGCCGCGAGGAACACGGTGGTCGCGGTCGCGGAGTCGGCGAGGTAGCCGGTTCCCGCTAGTGCCTGCGCGACCTCGTCCGGTGAGTTGAACACCCCATCACGATGCCAGATGCCGCCTTCCCCCATGGTCTGACCAGAAAACGGGCCCAAATTTGGTCACACCGTGGGGAAAGCGAGCCTAAATTGCCTTCGCGCGGCCGGCCCAGCTCTGGTCGCGCAGCTTGCGCTTGTACAGCTTGCCGTTGTCGTCGCGGGGCAACTCGTCCATGTACTCGACGACCTTGGGCAGCTTGTACTTCGCCAACCGGTCCGCCGCGAACGCCATGATCTCCTGCGTCAACTCATCGGACGGGGTCACGCCCGGCGCCGGCTGCACGACCGCCTTGATCGCCTCGCCCCACTCCTCGTCCGGGATTCCGAACACGGCGATGTCGGCGATGGCCGGGTGCATGACCAGCTCGCCCTCGATCTCGGCCGGGTAGATGTTCACGCCACCGGAGATGATCATGTCGCTCTTGCGGTCGCAGAGGAACAGGTAGCCGTCCTCGTCGAGGTAGCCGATGTCGCCGACGGTGAACAGGTCGCCGACCCGGGACTCGCGGGTCTTCTCCTCGCTGTTGTGGTAGCTGAAGCTCGAGCCGCCCATCTGCATGTAGACCAGGCCAGGCTCGTTGGGCGGCACCTCGTTGCCCTGCTCGTCCAGGATCTTGATCACCGAGTACGACCACGCCTTGCCGACCGACCCGGGCTTCTTCAGCCACTCATCGGCGAAGATCGTGGCGCCGCCGCCCTCGGTCGCCGCGTAGTACTCGACCACGACCGGCCCCCACCAGTCGAGCATCGCGTGCTTGACCTCGTTCGGGCACGGCGCGGCGCCGTGGATCATCGTGCGCAGCGAGGACATGTCGTACTTGTCGCGCACCTCCTTGGGCAGCGCCAACAACCGGGTGAACTGCGTCGGCACCATGTGGCTGTGCGTCACCTTGTACTTGTCGATCAGGCGCAGCATCTCCTCGGCGTCGAACTTGCCCATGATGACCGCGGTGTGCCCGAGCTGGATCGAGATCGTCACGAAGTTCAGCACCGCGGTGTGGTACAGCGGCGAGCCGCAGATGTGCACGTTGTCGTCGAACGGCTTGATGCCGAACCCGCCGAAGAATCCGCTTGAGGCCAGCGGCACGTCGTACGGGTCGGCGCCGGTGAGCGGGCGCTTCACGCCCTTCGGCCGGCCGGTGGTTCCCGACGTGTAGACCATCGGAGCGCCCTGCGTCCGGTTCTCGGGCACACCGCCGGGAACGGCCAGCGCGAACAGCGGACGGAACCCGGCGATGTCGCCGACGGCGAACCGGGCGGACTCGGGCAGGGATGCCGCGGCAACCGTCGCCGCCTCGGCGAACTTCTCGTGGCCGATGAACGCCTTCGCCTCGCTGTCCTCGACGATGTACGCGACCTCCGGGCCGGTCAGGTGCCAGTTGATCGGCACGATGTACAGCCCGCACTCCATCGCCGCGAAGAACACCTCGACCAGCTCGGCGCCGTTCGGCAGCATCGCGACCACGCAGTCGCCGGCCTTCAGCCCGAGGTCCTGCAGGCCTCGCCCGAAACCGTCTGCCGCGCCGGCGAGCTCGCCGTAGCTGACCTCCGCACCGCTGGGGTCGACGACCGCAATGCGCTCGGGCTGCTCGCGCGCGATGTTCCAGAGTCCGATCTCGGCCACGGTGGCTCTCCTTCTGCAGGCAGGCTCCCAATCTAGAACGTGTCTCAGTTCGCCGACAAGCCCTGCAGAGCACCTGACTTCGCCCAGGAGTCGGGGTTAGCGGCGCCTCGTGGCGCACCTCTTGTCGCCGATACGAGAACGTGTTTCACTGCCTAGGTGACCGCCACACAGTCTCCTTCCACACCGCTGTCGGCTCCGATCGAGCTCTCCTTCGACTACACCCGCTCGCTCGGCCCGACCCTCAGCGCGTTCATGACCGGCCTGGCGGAGCGGCGCATCGTGGGCGCGCGCGCGTCCGACGGGCGGGTATTCGTCCCGCCGGCCGAGTTCGACCCGGTCACCGCTCAGCCGCTCACGGACATGGTCGACGTGGCCGACGAGGGCAGCGTCGTGTCCTGGACGTGGGTCCCCGAGGCACTGCCGGGCCAGCCGTTCGACCGCCCGTTCGCCTGGGCACTGATCTTGCTCGACGGCGCCGACACGCCGCTGCTGCACGCGGTCGACGTCCCGTCCGCCGATGCGATGAGCACCGGCATGCGCGTGCGCGCCCGCTGGACGGACTCCCGCGTCGGCAACATGAACGACATCGCCTGCTTCGTCCCGGCCGACGGCACGGCCGCACCGAGCACGGCGACGCCCGGCCGGGTCGAACCGGTCGAGATGATCACGACGCCGGTGCAGCTCACCGTCCAGCACTCTGCGTCGATCGAGGAGACGAACTACCTGAAGGCGCTGGAGCAGGGCCGGCTCGTCGGCCAGCGCTGTCCCGTCTGCGAGAAGGTGTACATCCCGCCGCGCAGCGCCTGCCCCACCGACGGCGTCCCGCCTGGTGAGTACGTCGACCTGCCCGACCGCGGCGTCGTCACCACGTTCTGCATCGTCAACGTCCCGTTCCTCGGCCAGAAGATCAAGCCGCCGTACGTCGCGGCGTACGTGCTGCTGGACGGGGCGGACATCCCGTTCCTGCACCTGATCCTCGGCTGCGAGGCCGCCGAGGTACGGATGGGGATGCGCGTCGAAGCCGCGTGGCGCCCGCGCGAGGAATGGGGCCCGACCCTGCAGAACATCGAGTACTTCCGGCCGACCGGTGAGCCGGACGCCGACTACGACAGCTACAAGGAGCACCTGTAATGGCTGACGTCGCCGTTGTCGCCTTCGCGCAGGCCCCGCAGGAGCGGCACAGCAGCGGCACAACCAACGGCGTCGAGGCGCTCGTGCCGGTGTTCGAGCAGCTGTACGCGTCCACCGGCCTGACCAACCGCGACATCGGCTTCTGGTGCTCGGGTTCGTCGGACTACCTGTCCGGCCGCGCGTTCTCGTTCATCTCGGCCCTCGACGCGATCGGGACGTTCCCGCCGATCGCCGAGTCGCACGTCGAGGCGGACGGCGCCTGGGCGCTGTACGAGGCCTGGCTGAAGGTCAAGATGGGCGAGGTCGACACCGCACTCGCCTACGGCTTCGGAAAATCGTCGGCCGGGCTGCTGCGACGGACGCTCGCACTGCAGCTGGATCCGTACACGGTCGCGCCGCTGTGGCCGGACTCGATCAGCATCGCCGGCCTGCAGGCGCGCCTGGGCCTGGATGCCGGACTGTGGACCGAGCGCGACATGGCCGAGGTCGCCGTCCGCAGCCGCCGCAACGCCGAGACGAACCCGAACGCGCAGCTGCAGGGCAGCAAGGACGTCGACGAGCTCCTTGCCGAACCGTACTTCGCCGACCCGCTGCGCAAGCACGACTGCGCGCCGGTCACCGACGGCGCCGCGGCGATCGTGCTCGCGAGCGTCGAGCGGGCCCGCGAGTTCACCGAGAACCCGGCGGTGATCACCGGCATCGCGCACCGGATCGAGTCCAGCCACCTCGGCGGGCGCGACCTGACCTCGTCCCCGTCGACCTCCGCAGCGGGTGCGGCTGCCGGGCTGGACGGAGCCCGCTTCGACGTCGCGGAACTGCACGCGCCGTTCTCGCACCAGGAACTGATCCTGCGCAGCGCGCTCGGCCTGGACGGTGCCGTGCGCATCAACCCGTCCGGGGGGCCGCTGGCCGGCAACCCGATGTTCGCCGGCGGCCTCACGCGCATCGGCGAGGCGGCCAACCGGATTCTGTCCGGCGAGGCGGGCCGCGCGCTCGCCCATGCGACCAGCGGGCCGGCACTACAACAAAACCTGGTCTGCGTGATGGAGGCGGCGCGATGACGAAGCAACGGGCCGCAGTGCTCGGCACCGGCCAGACGCATCACAAGGCCAAGCGCCTGGACGTCTCGATGGCGGGCCTGTGCCGCGAGGCGATCGACCGCGCGATGCTCGACGCGCAGGTCGACTGGAAGGACATCGACGCCGTCGTCATCGGCAAGGCGCCGGACCTGTTCGAGGGCGTGATGATGCCCGAGCTCTACCTCGCCGACGCGCTCGGCGCCGTGGGCAAGCCGCTGCTGCGCGTGCACACCGCCGGCTCGGTCGGCGGTGCTACGGCGATCGTCGCGTCCAGCCTGGTGCAGGCCGGGGTCCACGAGCGGGTGCTGGCCGTGGCCTGGGAGAAGCAGTCGGAGTCGAACGCGATGTGGGCGCTGTCGATCCCGGTGCCGTTCAACATGCCGGTCGGCGCCGGCGCGGGCGGCTACTTCGCGCCGCACGTGCGTTCCTACATCCGGCGTTCGGGCGCTCCGCAGCACATCGGCTCGCTGGTCGCGGTGAAGGACCGGCGCAACGGCGCGAAGAACCCGTTCGCGCACCTGCACCAGCCGGACATCACGCTCGAGCAGGTGCAGGCGTCGCAGATGCTGTGGGACCCGATCCGGTACGACGAGACGTGCCCGTCGTCCGACGGCGCGGCCGCGATCGTCATCGGCAGCGAGAACGCGGCAGCCGCATGCAGCAACCCCGGCTGGATCCACGCCACCGCGATGCGCAGCGAGCCCACCACCTTCGCCGGGCGCGACCAGGTGAACCCGCAGGCCGGACGCGACGCGGCCGCCTCGCTGTGGAAGCAGGCCGGCATCACCGACCCGCTCGAGCAGATCGATGCTGCCGAGATCTATGTCCCGTTCTCGTGGTTCGAGCCGATGTGGCTGGAGAACCTCGGTTTCGCCGCCGAGGGCGAGGGCTGGAAGCTGACCGAGGCCGGCGAGACCGAGATCGGCGGCAAGCTGCCGGTCAATGCCTCCGGCGGCGTGCTGAGCTCGAACCCGATCGGCGCTTCCGGGATGCTGCGCTTCTTGGAGGCGGCCCGTCAGGTGATGGGCCGCGCCGACGAGCACCAGGTGGACGGCGCCCGCACGGCGATGGGTCACGCCTACGGCGGCGGCTCGCAGTTCTACTCCATGTGGGTCGTCGGCGCGGCCAAGCCCGAATAGGAGACGAACCATGACACTGAGCGACGCTCGCGGAGCGACCCGGCAAGCAGAGTCCACCGTCGACTGGAAGGCGCCGTCCAAGGAAGCGCATCCCGCTCGTGATGCGGCACTGCGCTCGTACGACGCGGTGTGCCGCAAGGCGAAGGACGAGTGGCTCGACCTGTTCGTCGACGACGGCTGGATCGAGGACCCGGTCGGGCCGTCCGTCTTCGACCCGGACGGCGCGGGCCACCACGGTCGCGACGGTCGATCGGCGTTCTGGAACAAGACGATCGCGAACGTGGACCGGTTCGTCTTCGAGATCACCGACTCGTTCGCCGCCGGCAACGAGTGCGCGAACGTCGGCACGATCCACACCACCATGAACGGCTACGCGATGCGCGCCGAGGGCGTGTTCATCTACCGCGTCGACGACAACGGCAAGCTGATCAGCTTGCGCGCCATCTGGGAATGGGACCGCGCGATCGCCACCGCGCACAAACTGTAGGTCAGTGGGCGACCGGGCACTTGCCGTAGTCGGCGGGCAGTGCCTTGATCCCGTTGAGCCACGCGGACTTGAGGCGGTCCGGCTCGCCGGTCAGCTTCAAGTCCGGCATGTAGTCGGCGATCGCGTTGAACATCAGGTTGATCTCCATGCGCGCCAGGTTCGCGCCGATGCAGTAATGCGCGCCGGTGCCGCCGAAGCCGAGGTGCGGGTTCGGGTCACGCAGGATGTTGAACGTGTACGGGTCCTCGAAGACGTCCTCGTCGAAGTTGGCGGACGCGTAGTACATGCCGACGCGGTCGCCCTTCTTGATCTGCTGACCGCCGAGCACGGTGTCCCGGGTGGCGGTGCGTTGGAAGGACACGACCGGCGTCGCCCAGCGCACGATCTCGTCGGCCGTGGTCTCGGGACGCTCCTTCTTGTACAGCTCCCACTGATCCGGGTTGGCCGCGAACGCCATGATGCCGTGCGTGATCGCGTTGCGGGTGGTCTCGTTGCCGGCCACCGCGAGCACCAGGGTGAAGAAGCCGAACTCGTCACTCGTCAACTCGTTGCCGTCGATGTCGGCGGTCACCAGCTTGGTGACGATGTCGTCGCGAGGGCACTCCTTGCGCTCCTCGGCCACCTGCATGAAGTAGCTCAACAGCTCGAACGAGGCCTGCTCGCCGTCGCCCTCAACCTCGGGGTCGTCGTAGGAGATCATCTGGTTCGACCACTCGAAGATCTTGCCGCGGTCCTCCTGGGGCACCCCCAGCAGATCGGCGATCGCCTGCAGCGGGAGCTCGCACGCCACGTCGCGCACGAAGTCGCCAGCGCCGGCGAGGGAGGCATCGGTGACGATCTGCTCGGCGCGCTTCGCGAGCGTGTCCCGAAGCCCGTTCACAGCCCGCGGGGTGAAGCCTTTGGACACGATGCCGCGCATGCGGGTGTGCTGTGGCGCGTCCATGTTCAGCAGGATCACGCGCTGCATCTCGATCTGCTCGCGGGTCATGTCGGAGTTGAACCGGATGATCGCCGTGTTCTCGTACGAGGAGTACGTCTCGCTGTCGCGCGAGACCTCCTTGACGTCCGCGTGGCGGGTGACCACCCAGTGACCGTCGTCGTCGAAGCCGTCGCGGTGCCGCGGCTGGGACTGCCACCAGATCGGGGCGGTGCGGCGCAGCTCGGCGAACTCCTCGCGCGGGATCCGCTGCAGCATGAGGTTAGGGTCGTTGATGTCGAAACCCTCAGGGAGATTGGGCGTCGCCACGGGAGCCTCCTGCGCCTGCTCGGTGGTGGGAAGTCATGTATAACACGTTCTAGTTGCATTGAAACACACGGCCCGCAGCGAAGTGAAGAGGCCGATCGAAGATCTTGCGACACGATAGGAACGTGTTCTACTTTGGGACAACCGAGCGAGAGGACCAGCAGTGGGTAGTCCGGTGATCGTCGAGGCGGTCCGCACCCCCATCGGCAAGCGCGGCGGCTGGCTCTCGGGCCTGCACGCCACCGAGGTGCTCGGCGCGGCGCAGCTCGCCGCGATCGCCCGAACAGGAATCGACCCGCTACTCGTCGAGCAGGTCGCCGGCGGCTGCGTGACGCAGGCCGGCGAGCAGTCCAACAACGTCACCCGCGGCGCGTGGCTGCACGCGGGCCTCCCCTGGCAGACCGGCGCCATGACCGTCGACTGCCAGTGCGGCTCGGCGCAGCAGGCCAACCACCTCATCGCCGGACTTGTCGCGGCGGGCGCCATCGACATCGGCATCGCGTGCGGCGTCGAGGCGATGAGCCGCGTCCCGCTCGGCGCGAACGTCGGGACGACGGGCAAGCCCAAGGCGGACACGTGGGACATCGACCTTCCCAACCAGTTCCTCGCCGCCGAGCGCATCGCGAAGCGCCGCAACCTGACCCGCGCGGAGCTGGACGCGTTCGGCCTGCGCTCGCAGCAGAACGCCAAGCGGGCATGGGACGAGGGGCGCTTCGACCGCGAGGTCGCGCCCGTCGAGGCGCCGGTGCTGGATGCCGAGGGCAAGCCCACCGGCGAGATGCGCACTGTCTCCCGCGACCAGGGGCTGCGCGACACCACCGCCGAGGGCCTGGCAGCGCTCAAGCCGATGCTGGAGAACGGGCTGCACACGGCGGGCACCAGCTCGCAGATCTCCGACGGCGCTGCCGCGGTCGTGATCATGGACGAGGCGCGCGCGAAATCGCTCGGCCTCAGGCCCCGTGCCCGGATCGTCACGCAGGTGCTCGTCGGCGCCGAGCCGTACTACCACCTGGACGGACCCGTGCAGGCGACCGATCGCCTGCTCGAGCGCAGCGGCATGAAGATCGGCGACTTCGACCTGTTCGAGGTGAACGAGGCCTTCGCCTCCGTGGCCATGTCGTGGCTGCAGGTGCACGGCGCCGACCCGGACAAGCTGAACGTGAACGGCGGCGCGATCGCGATCGGGCACCCCGTCGGCTCGACCGGCGCGCGGCTGATCACCACCGCGCTGCACGAACTGGAGCGGCGCGACGGCGCGACCGCGCTCATCACCATGTGTGCCGGCGGCGCGTTGTCGACCGGCACCATCATCGAGAGGATCTGACCACGTGAGTGCGGACACGGACGTTTACAAGGACGTCGTCAAGGCGTCGCAGGAGGAGATCGTCGCGGCACTGACCGACTTCGACCACTACACCGAGTGGCAGTCCGGCATGCTCGAGTGCACGGTCAAGGAGCGCGACGACGCCGGCCGCGGCACGCTGGTCGAGTTCTACGTCGACGCGAAGATCAAGAAGATCCGGTACACGGTCAAGTACTTTTACGACCTCGACAACGCCAAGATGGGCTGGGACTACGTCGGCGGAGACCTCAAGGAGTGCACCGGCCGCTACCAGTTCTCGCCGACCGAGGACGGCTCCACCGAGGTCGCCATCGACATCGTCACCGAGACCGGATTCTTCGTACCGGGGCCGATGAAGAAGCTGATCCGCGACCAGTCGCTGAAGAACTCGATGCGCGACCTGAAGAAGCGCGTCGAGAAGTAGCTCAGGCGCCGTAGACAGGGGCGGGCGCGGGAGCCTTCGCGAGCAGTTCGGTCACGACCGGGCCCAGCTCGGACGGCTCCCAGCGCGCGCCCTTGTCCGTTTCCGGCCCGTGCTGCCAGCCGTCCGCGACGGACACCTTGCCGCCCTCGACCTCGAACACGCGCCCGGTCACGCCGGCGGACTGCGCCGAACCCAGCCACACCACCAGCGGTGAGACGTTCTCCGGCGCCATTGCGTCGAAGCCGTCCGCGGGCTTGGCCATCGTGTCGGCGAACGCGGCCTCGGTCATGCGCGTGCGCGCGGCCGGGGCGATCGCGTTGACGGTCACGCCGTAGCGGGCGAACTCCGCGGCCGCCACGATCGACAGCGCCGCGATGCCCGCCTTGGCGGCCGAGTAGTTGCCCTGCCCGACGCTGCCCATCAGGCCCGCGCCGGAACTGGTGTTGATCACGCGGGCGTCCGGCTGCCGGCCGGCCTTGGACTCGGCGCGCCAGTGCGTGACCGCGTGGCGCATCGGCGCGAAGTGGCCCTTGAGGTGCACCCGGATGACGGCGTCCCACTCGTCCTCGGACAGGTTCGCCAGCATCCGGTCGCGCAGGAAACCGGCGTTGTTGACCAGCACATCCAGCCGCCCGAAGCTCTCCAGCGCGGTATTAACCAGACGCTCGGCACCGGCCCAGTCCGCGACGTCGTCGGCGTTCGCGACCGCCCTACCGCCGGCGGCGACGATCTCGTCCACGACCTGCTGCGCGGGCCCGGACGTGGCCTGCTCGCCGTTGATCGAGACCCCATAGTCGTTGACGACCACGGCGGCGTCCTGCGCGGCGAAGGCGAGCGCGTGTGCGCGGCCGATGCCCCGTCCGGCACCGGTCACGATCACGACCCGTCCGTCGCAGATGCCCGTCATGCGTTCTCCTTCTCGTTGGCACGGCCGCCGTGGGCCGCAACGTTCGCCGCGGCGAGGAACGCCGGTGCCTCGCCGCCGCCGTGTGCGACCAGCACGCCACCGGTGACGTAGGACGCGAGCGGCGAGGCAAGGAACGCGACGCAGTTGCCGATCTCCGCAGGATCCGCGAGGCGGCCGAGCGGGACGGTACGGCCGACGGCGGCGATGCCCTCCTCGTCGCCGTAGTGCACGTGTGCGAGTTCGGTACGCACCATCCCGCAGATGACCGAGTTGACGCGAACCCTCGGCGCCCATTCCACGGCCAGCGACTGCGTCAGGTTGTCCAGGCCGGCCTTCGCCGCACCGTACGCGGCCGTGCCCGGCGAGGGCCGGTGCCCGCTCACGCTACTGACGTTGACGATCACACCGCCACGGTCCTGTTGCTGCATCACCGCGTTGGCCAGCTGGGCCACGAGCAGCGGCGCGACCAGGTTGAGCTCGATCAGCTTGCCGAGCAGCTTGGCGCTGGAGTCCTGCACGAGCGCATAGGGCGCTCCCCCGACGTTGTTGACCAGGACGTCCAGGCGTCCGTGCTGCGCCACGACACCGTCGATCAGCGCGGACATCTGCTCGGTGTCGCGGACGTCGGCGACGCGGTACTCGACGCCGTCGCGCGGCTGCTCGGGCTCGTGCCGCGCGCAGGTGATCACGGTCGCGCCCGCGTCGGCCAGCACGTCGACGATGCCGCGGCCGACCCCACGCACGCCACCGGTCACCAGCGCAACCGCTCCGGCCAATCCGACGTCCATCGCACCTCCTGCGTGCTACCCTACCAAGCACTTGCTTGCTTTCACAGGGGAACTCGGAAGGCGGCCCATGGGCATCAGCACCTCGACGCGGGGCGACGGGGTCACCGTCGTCACCGTCGACTACCCACCGGTCAACGCACTGCCCGTCGCCGGGTGGTTCGAGCTCGGCGACGCGATCACCGCGGCCGGCCGCGATCAGTCCACCCACGCGGTGGTGCTGCGCGCCGAGGGTCGCGGGTTCAACGCCGGCGTCGACATCAAGGAGATGCAGCGCACCACCGGCTTCGAGGCCCTGATCGGTGCGAACCGCGGCTGCTACCACGCGTTCGCCGCCGTGTACGACTGCGCGGTCCCCGTGATCGCCGCCGTGCAGGGGTTCTGCCTCGGCGGTGGAATCGGGCTGGTCGGCAACGCGGACGTGGTCGTCGCCGCCGACGACGCGACGTTCGGGCTGCCCGAGGTCGACCGCGGAGCCCTTGGCGCGGCCACCCACCTGGCCCGCCTCGTCCCGCCGCACCTGATGCGCGCGCTCTACTACACGGCCAGCACCATCGACGCGCAGGCGCTGCACCAGCACGGCTCGGTCTACCGCGTCGTCCCCCGCGACGAACTGGACGAGGCGGCGCTCGCCGTCGCGCGCGACATCGCCGCGAAGGACACGCGCGTGATCCGCGCGGCCAAGGAGGCGATCAACGGCATCGATCCGGTGAACGTCCACACCAGCTACCGGTTCGAGCAGGGCTTCACCTTCGAGCTCAACCTCGCCGGCGTTGCCGACGAGCACCGCGACGCGTTCGTGGCAGGCAAGCATGGCTGACAAGCTCACCACGATCGACGCGGTCGTCGCCGAGATCGAGGACGGCATGACGATCGGCATCGGCGGCTGGGGTTCGCGTCGCAAGCCGATGGCGCTCGTGCGTGCACTGCTGCGCTCCCCCGCCAAGGACCTCACCGTCGTCTCGTTCGGCGGCCCGGACGTGGGCCTGCTGTGCGCTGCGGGCAAGGTGCGCGAGGTCGTCTTCGGCTTCGTGTCACTGGACTCCGTGCCGTACGACCCGCACTTCAGCCGCGCGCGCACCGAGGGCGCGATCGCGGTGCGCGAGTTCGACGAGGGCATGGTCGTCGCAGGCCTGCGCGCGGCCGCACAGCGGCTGCCGTTCTTGCCGATCCGGGCCGGCCTCGGCTCGGACGTGATGACGTACAACCCGGACCTGCGCACGGTGCATTCGCCGTATGCGGACGGCGAGGAACTGGTCGCGATGCCCGCACTGAACCTCGACGTCGCGCTGGTGCACCTGAATCGCGCCGACGCGCGCGGCAATGCGGCCTACCTCGGACCGGATCCGTACTTCGACGACCTGTTCTGTCTGGCCGCGAGGCGCCGGTTCGTGTCCTGTGAGCAGGTCGTGACAACCGAGGAGCTGGTGAAGTCGGTGCCGCCACAGGCGCTGCTGCTCAACCGGATGATGGTCGACGGCGTGGTGGAGACGCCGAACGGCGCGCACTTCACCTCGTGCGTGCCGGACTACGCCCGCGACGAAGCGTTCCAGCGCGAGTACGCGGCCGCAGCCAAGTCGGCCGGCACCGACGAGGACGCCTGGCCGGCCTTCACGCAGACCTACCTCGCCGGCGACGAGACGGCCTACCAGAAGGCGGTGAGCCGGCGTGGCTGAAGCGACTGCGACCCGGGCGGACGTCTGCGCAGTGGCGTGCGCCGACCTGTTCGCCGACGACGGCGAGATCCTGGTCAGCCCGATGGGCACGATGCCCGCGATCGGCGCGCGCCTCGCGCGGGTGACCAGCGCACCGGACATCCTGCTGTCGGACGGCGAGGCGTACCTGATGGCCGAGACGCCGGCCCTCGGCGCGAGCTCGCCGATCGAGGGCTGGCTGCCGTACCGAAAGGTGTTCGACGTGGTCGCCGCCGGCACCCGGCACGTGGTCATGGGCGCGAACCAGCTGGACCGCTTCGGCAACCAGAACATCTCCTGCTTGGGGCCGCACGACAAGCCGACCCGGCAGATGTTCGGCGCGCGCGGCGGCCCTGGCAACACGATCAACCATCGCACCAGCTACTGGGTGCCCAAGCACTCGGCACGCGTGTTCGTCGAGCGGGTCGACATGATCTCCGGCGTCGGCTGGGATCGCGTCGAGGGCAGCGCGGCCCGCTACCTGGACGTGTACCGCGTCGTCACCAACCTCGCGGTGCTCGACTTCGGCGGCCCCGGCCACGCGATGCGGCTGGTGTCCGTGCACCCGGGCGTGAGCGTGGACGAGGTGCGCGCTCAGACGTCCTTCGACCTGCACGTGTCCGCCGGGGACGTCGCCACGACGCGGCTGCCGACCGACGCCGAGCTGGCGCTGCTGGCCGAGATCGACCCGAAGAACGTGCGCGCCAAGGAGGTGCCCGATGCTTAGGACGCCGCTCACCGAGCTGGTCGGCGTCGAGCATCCGATCGTGCAGACCGGCATGGGCTGGGTCGCCGGCCCGCGGCTGGTCACTGCTACGGCACAGGCCGGCGGTCTGGGCATCCTGGCCTCGGCCACGATGACGTTCGACGAGCTTGAGAAGGCGATCGCCGAGGTCAAATCGCGCACCGACAAGCCGTTCGGCGTGAACCTGCGCGCGGACGCCGCCGATGCCTCCGACCGCGTTGACCTCCTCATCCGCGAGGGCGTGAAGGTCGCATCGTTCGCGCTGGCGCCCAAGCAGGAGTTCATCGAGCGGCTCAAGGCCGCCGGCAGCGTGGTCGTACCGTCCATCGGTGCCGCGAAGCATGCCCGCAAGGTCGCCGGCTGGGGCGCGGACGCGGTCATCGTCCAGGGTGGCGAGGGCGGCGGGCATACCGGCGGCGTGGCCACCACACTGCTGCTGCCGTCGGTGCTGGACGCCGTCGACATCCCGGTCATCGCCGCCGGCGGCTTCTTCGACGGACGGGGGCTCGCGGCCGCGCTCAGCTATGGCGCCGCGGGCGTCGCGATGGGCACCCGTTTCCTGCTCACGCGCGAGAGCACCGTCCCGGACGAGGTGAAGCAGGCCTACCTGCAGCGCGGGTTGGACGGCACGGTCGTGACCACGCGCGTGGACGGAATGCCGCACCGCGTGCTGCGCACCGAGCTCGTCGAGCACCTCGAGCACGCGTCGCGCGTGACCGGCCTCTACCACGCGGCGCGCAACGCGTCCCGGTTCAAGAAGCTGACCGGGCTGAGCTGGAAGGACATGATCAGCGAGGGGATGGCGACCAAGCACGGCAAGGAGCAGAGCTGGTCGCAAATGATCATGGCCGCGAACACGCCGATGCTGCTGCGCGCCGGGCTCGTCGAGGGACGCACCGACGCCGGCGTGCTCGCGTCCGGTCAGGTCGTCGGGATGCTCGCGGACCTGCCGAGTGTGGCCGACCTGATCGAGACGATGGTCGCCGACGCCGAGAAGATCATCGGCCGGCTCCAGGGCTATCTCACCGCGTAGCCGAGGTCACCGCGTAGCCGAGCACTCCGCGCAGCGGCCGAAGAGTTCCAAGGTGTGGTCGACCTCGGTGTAGCCGTGCTCGGCGGCGACGGTCGCGGCCCATTTCTCCACGGACCGGCCCTCGATCTCGGCGGTGCGCCCGCACTCGCGGCAGACCAGGTGATGGTGATGGCCCTGGTTCGCCTCGCCACACAGCCGGTACGTCGTCTCGCCCTCGGGTGTGTGGATGACGTCGACGAGGCCGGCGTCCACCAGCGACTGAAGGTGCCGGTACACGGTGGACAGCCCGACCGCGTCGCCCTGCGAGCGCAGCGCGGCGTACACGTCCTGGGCGCTGCAGAACCCGCCGGCCGAGGTCAGCGCGTCCTTGACCGCCCCGCCCTGTCGCGTGCTGCGCTGCCGTGCCGGTGCCATGAGGCCATACTACCGGTAATGATTACCAGTTAGCGGTGGGCAGTGTCCCCGCGGAGGTTCGCGACCGATCGCCGGGCCGTTGTGCCTGGCTGGGCGCAATGGTGTGGTGCCGAACGATGGTGCTCTGCCTGCCGACGTGCGGGCAGGCATCAAAGGGTCAGCACCCTGATCGCATTGGCCGCCGCCTGCCCGCTGATCTGCTGGCAGACCACCATCATCTGGAGACTATTGCCTGGGGCCGATCGCCTGGGGCCGATCGCCTGGGGTCGATCGCCTGGGGTCGATTGCCGGGACCGGCAGCATCGACGTCAGTGCCTCGCGCCGGTCCGCCGGCGCGAGGCAGCTACGCGTACGCGTCGACCGGCGGGCAGGCGCACACCAGATTGCGGTCGCCGTACGCACCATCGATCCGCCGCACCGGCGGCCAGTACTTCGACCGCGGGTCGACGCCGGACGGGAACGCGGCGACCGAACGCGGATAGGGGTGCTCCCAATCGCCGGCCAGGCACTCGGCGGTGTGCGGCGCGTTGACCAGCGGGTTGTCCTGAGCTGGCCACTCCCCGTTCGCGAGCTGTTCGATCTCGCCGCGGATCGCGATCATCGCGGCGACGAAACGGTCCAGTTCGCGCAGGTCCTCGGACTCGGTCGGCTCGACCATCAGCGTGCCTGCCACCGGGAAGGACATCGTCGGCGCGTGGAAGCCGTAGTCGATCAGCCGCTTCGCGACGTCGTCCACGGTCACACCCGTGCGCCGGGTGATCTCGCGCAGATCGAGGATGCACTCGTGCGCGACCAGGCCGTGGGCGCCGCTGTAGAGCACTGGGAAGTGCTCCTCGAGCCGGCGCGCGACGTAGTTCGCGGACAGGATCGCAGCACCCGTCGCTGCGGTCAGCCCGGCGCCGCCCATCATCCGGATGTACGCCCAGGTGATCGGCAGGATGGACGCCGAGCCCCACGGCGCCGCGGCGATGGCACCGCTACCGGTCGCCGGGCCCGCTGCCTGCTGAATCGGATGGTTCGGCAGGTACGGCGCGAGGTGTGCGCGCACCCCGATCGGTCCGACGCCCGGGCCGCCACCGCCGTGCGGGATGCAGAACGTCTTGTGCAGGTTCAGGTGCGAGACGTCCGCGCCGAACTTGCCCGGACGGGCCAGCCCGACCATCGCGTTCAGGTTCGCGCCGTCGACGTATACCTGCCCGCCGGCGTCGTGCACGAGTCCGCACACCTGGCCGATGTGCTCCTCGAACACGCCGTGCGTGGACGGGTAGGTGACCATCACCGCGGCCAGCGCGTCGGCATGCTCGGCGATCTTGGCGCGCAGGTCGTCCAGATCGATCTCGCCCTGCTCACCGGACGTCTTCACGACGACGACGCGCAGCCCGGCCATCACCGCGCTGGCCGCGTTGGTGCCGTGCGCCGACGCGGGGATCAGGCAGACGTTGCGGTGCTCGTCGCCCCGCGCGCGGTGGTAGTTGCGGATGGCCAGCAGGCCGGCGAACTCACCCTGCGAACCCGCGTTGGGCTGCAGCGAGATCGCGTCGTAGCCGGTGATCTCGGCCAGCCAGGTCTGCAGGTCGCCGATCAGCTGCGTGTAGCCGGCGAACTGATCCGCCGGCGCAAACGGGTGGATGTTCGCGAACCCGGGGTTGGTGACCGGCTCCATCTCGGTGGCGGCGTTGAGCTTCATCGTGCACGAGCCGAGCGGGATCATGCCGCGGTCCAGCGCGTAGTCGCGGTCGGCGAGCGCGCGCAGGTAACGCAACATCGCGGTCTCGCTGTGGTGTGCGGCGAACACCGGGTGCGTCAGGTACCCGGTGCCGCGTACCAGCGCCGCGGGCAGTTCGGCCGCGGTGTCCAACCGGTCGATGTCGGCGGCGCCGAGCGACGCGCCGAAGGCCGACCACACCGCGAGGACGTGCTCGCGCGAGGTGGCCTCATCGCACGCGATGCCGACGGTGTCCGCGTCGACGAGGCGCAGGTTGACGCCCGACTCGCGCGCTGCCGCGACGACGGCCGCGGCATGTCCGGGCACGCGTGCGGTCACCGTGTCGAAGAGTGGCTCGGTGCCGACGTCGACGCCGGACTCGCGCAGCCCCGCGGCGAGGATCGACGCGAACCGGTGCACCCGCTGCGCGATCGCACGCAGTCCGTCCGGACCGTGATAGACGGCGTACATCGAGGCGATCACTGCGAGCAGGACCTGTGCGGTGCAGATGTTGCTCGTCGCCTTCTCGCGGCGGATGTGTTGCTCGCGGGTCTGCAGCGCCAGCCGGTACGCCGGCGCGCCGGACGCGTCCACCGAGACGCCCACGAGCCGCCCCGGTAGCTGGCGCTCCAGACCGCTGCGCACCGCGAGGTAGCCGGCGTGCGGGCCACCGAAGCCGAGCGGCACGCCGAAGCGCTGGGTGGTGCCGACCGCGATGTCGGCCCCGAACTCGCCCGGCGAGCGAAGCAGGGTGAGCGCGAGCAGGTCCGCGGCCACGATCACGAGCGCACCCCGCTCGTGCGCCGCCTCGACCACCGGCGCCAGGTCGCGCACCGCGCCGGACGCGTCCGGATACTGCGCGAGCACCGCGAACACGGCAACGTCCGGCAGCGGCTGCGACAGGTCGTGCACCAGCACGTTCAGCCCCAGCGGTTCGGCGCGGGTGCGGACCACATCCAGCGTCTGCGGAAAGACGCCCGCGTCGACGACCAGGCAGTCGCCCTTACGTGCGGCGCGGTGCGCCAGCGCCATCGCCTCGGCGGCGGCCGTACCCTCGTCCAGGACGGACGCACCGGCGACCGCGAGCCCGGTCAGGTCCTCGACCATGGTCTGGAAGTTCAGCAGCGCCTCGAGCCGGCCCTGGCTGATCTCCGGCTGGTACGGCGTGTAGGCGGTGTACCAGGCGGGGTTCTCCAGCACACAGCGACGGATCACCGCGGGAGTCAGCGTGTCGTAGTAGCCCAGGCCGATCATCGAGGTCAGCACCTGGTTGCGGTCCGCGAGCGCGCGCAGTTCGGCGGCGGCCTGTGCCTCGGACGCCGCGGGCGGCAGCGCGAGCGCCAGCTTCTCGCGGATGCTCGCCGGGATCGCGTCCGTCAGCAGCGCGTCCATCGACGCGTACCCGAGCGCCTCCAGCATGCGTGCCTGCTCGTCCGCGGCCGGGCCGATATGCCGTTCGGCGAAGGGGTCGGCCTGCTCCAGTGCGGTCAGGCTGCGCTCGTTGCTCACCGCGTGCTCCCGTGCGAGTTCTCGACTGCCGGTGAAGGCCGGACACCACGCTGGTGCCCGGTCTCCCCGTCTGTCGGGACACGCCCTTCAGAGCGGCCTGCTCCGCACGGTCCTGGGTGCCTGAGAGGTTCCGGGGAGGTTGCCCCTTCGGCGCCGCGGCAACTGTCGCGGACTCTCCCGTGCGGGATGGACGGCCAGTTGCGACGGTATCAGCCCGGACGGCCCGGCGCCGCCTCAGCCGCGCCGGAACCGGGATCAGGCGCTGGCGGTCCGCCGCTGGCGGCGCAGGGACAGCTCGTCGTTGGCCGAAGTGCTGGTGCCGGTCTCCTCGCTGCCGTCGGCGCGCTCGCCGGGCAGCGTCGCCAGCGAGCCGACCAGCTCGCGCAGCGCGCCACTCACCGCGATGCCGAACACGCCCTGGCCGCCGCGCAGCAGGTCGACGACCTCCTCAGAGGAGGTGCACTCGTAGACGGTGGTGCCGTCGGACAGCAGGGTGATCCGGGCCAGGTCCTCGACGCCGCGGGCACGCAGGGCGTCGACGGCGGCGCGGATGTTCTGCAGCGAGACGCCGGTGTCCAGCAGCCGCTTGACGACCTTGAGGACCAGGATGTCCTTGAACGAGTAGAGCCGCTGGCTGCCCGAGCCGCTGGCCGAGCGGATGGACGGCACGACCAGCTCGGTACGGGCCCAGTAGTCCAGCTGGCGGTAGGTGATCCCGGCGGCCGCGCACGCGGTGGGGCCGCGGTAGCCGACCAGTTCGTCGGCCGCCGCTACCGTCGGATCGGCGAACAGGGCACCCTGCTCCGGCCGCTGCGGTATCCCGTCCAGTCGGTCCACCTGCCACCTCCGCACTAGAACCCGCCACATCCGATCCGGCAAGACCAGAATGCCACTAAACTCGCCGGTAGCCTTCCGCGACCCGGCCGGAAATTGCACCGTCGTGATTCGCGTTCCCAGACCGTAGGCGGCAGGGTGCCAACCGGTCAACGCGACGCGCCGACGATAGCTAACCCTCATCTGGAGATTGAGGGCGGCTGCCGGTCACCCGGCCGCGAAATCCTCCGGCGAGATGTTGTCCAGGAACTCGCGGAACCGCTCGACCTCGTCCTCCTGCTCGTCCGGGATCTCGATGCCTGCGGCGTCCAGCACGGCGTCGGTACCGAGGATCGCGACGTCACAACGCAGCGCCAGCGCGATGGCGTCCGACGGCCGGGCGCTCACACTCACGCCGCCGGCGAAGCGGAGCTCGGCGTAGAAGATGTCCTCGCGCATCTCGGTGATGTGCACGGCCTCCAGGCTCGCACCCAGGCCGCTGATCACGTCGCGCAACAGGTCGTGCGTGAGCGGGCGGACGGTCTGCACACCCTGTTGCTGGAAGGCGATCGCCGAGGCCTCCACCGCACCGATCCAGATCGGCAGGTAGCGCACGCCGCCCTCTTCACGCAGCAGCACGACGGGCTGGTTCGCGGGCAACTCGACCCGCACCCCGACAACGCGCAGCGGATGCACGAGCAGACCTCCGAGACCTCGACTTCCGTCGTCCTCGACGCTACACCGCGAGCGGGCGCGCGCTCAGCCGCCGACGACCTCACGCAGGCCGATCTGGACCAGCGCGGCGTGCAGCCGAACCGACAGCGCCGCAAGCTCGCGGACGGTCTCCTCGGCACGGGCGCGCGCCTCGGCGCTCTTGCGGCGTGACATCGGGCCGACGACCTGCGAGAACAGGCCGACCTCGCGCTCGGCCGCGGTGCGGAATGCGCGCAAGTGGCGAGCCTCCAGCCCGAACCGGGCGAGGTCCGCGACGATCTTGCCGACGGCGAGCGCGTCGTCGTCGTAGTGGCCGCCGGGCCGCGCGGTGATCAGGTTGAACTGCTCGATCTCGCGCAGCTGCTCGTCACGCAGACCGGCAGCGTTGAGCAGCTCCTCGCGGGACAGGCGCATCGGCGCGGCCGAGGGACGGAAGTGCTCGGCGGTCGGCGCGTTGTCGGCGATCGTGGCGAGCGTCGTGTGCGCTGCCCGCGGGGTGTCGGTGCCGACGCCGGGCGGCACCAGGCCGCGGTCGATCGACTCCAGCTGGTCCTTGATCACCTTCAGCGGCAGGTAGTGGTACTTCTGCTGCGCGAGCACGTACTTCAGCCGCGCCACGTCACCGGCCGAGAACTTGCGGTAGCCCGAGGGTGTGCGGTCCGGCTGGACCAGCCCCTCCTGCTCCAGGAAACGGATCTTGCTGATCGTCAGGTCGCCGAACTCCCCCTTGAGCTGGGCGAGTACGTCACCGATCGTCAGCGTGGCGTCGCTGCGGCCGCGGCGGGCCGCTCCGGTTGACGTCATGCGGGCTTACCGACACCGGCGCGCACCGCCGCCGTCAGATACACCAGCCGGAACTTGCCGATCTGCACCTCGTCACCTCCGGACAGTGGCGTCGCGTCGATGCGCTCACGATTGACGTACGTGCCGTTCAGCGAGCCGACGTCGTGCACCGCGTAGCCGTTGCCCTCCCGGCGGAACTCGGCGTGCCGGCGCGAGACGGTCACGTCGTCCAGGAAGATGTCGCTGTCCGGGTGGCGGCCGGCGGTGGTGACGTCCTGGTCGAGCAGGAACCGGCTACCAGCGTTCGGGCCACGCTTGACGACGAGCAGCGCCGAACCCGGAGTCAGCGCGTCGACGGCCCCCTGGTGTGCCTCGGTGGAGAACTCGGTGTCGACATCGGGGACGGACCCGGTCGTGGAGATCGTGGTCGTCACGTCCGGTCCGGCGGACGGCACCGGCAGCGCCGCGCCACAGTTCGCGCAGAAGCGGTTGCCAGCTGGATTCTCGGTGCCACAAGCGGTGCAGAACACTGCGTCGCCCTTCACGTGCGGGAGCGGGTCGGTCGGTTCGCCGAGCCTAGGCCTGGCAAGTTGCGAGGGTCAATCGAAGGTGGAGCCTAAGGCGTGTCGCGTTCACTGCGACAGCGTGCCGTAGGTGCCTGCGTCGAGCAGCGCGTCGACGTCGGCGCCTTCGGCGAGTTCGATCTCGACGATCCAGCCCTCGCCGTACGGGTCGGAGTTCACCAGGTCCGGGCTGCCCTCCAGCGCCTCGTTCCGCGCGGACACCGTTCCGGCGATCGGCGCGTAGAGGTCGGACACACTCTTGGTGGATTCGATCTCGCCGACCGCGTCCCCGGCGCCGACCGTCGCACCGATCTCGGGCAACGACACGTACACGACGTCACCGAGCGCCTCCTGCGCGTAGTCGGTGATGCCGACGCGGACGGTGTTCGACCCTTCTGTAACGCGCACCCACTCGTGCTCGGCGGTGTAGCGCAGGTCGTCGGGAACCTCGGCCATGGCGTGCCTTCCTTGCGGTCGATGAGTGCCGTATGCGTGAGCTGGTGCGACCTTACCCGCGCGGCTTCAGTGTCCGGACGGGACGGCGAAACGCGGTGTCGGCAGCGTGCGGGTGACGGTGATCGACAACTTGGCGCGCTCGCGCACGGTCAGCTCGCCGCCGTCCGCGCGGATCGCCGCAGCGACGCCGCCGGGGATGTTCAGCGCGGTGTCCAGCGTCTTCGGCTCGCCGATCGCGAGGACGGTGTACGGCGCGTGCAGTGGGCTTCCGTCGACCGCCACCGTGCCGTCGACATCACCGAACGCCGTATCGGTACTGACCCGGACGCCGTCGAAGTCGATCGCCTCCGCGCCCGCGCCGCGCAGCTCCTCGACCACGTCCAGGACGTCCTCGCCGCGAAGCTTGTGGTTGGGGTCGGTGATCTGGACGATGACGCCCGGCCCGGTCGCGGGCAGCGTGCCGAGCAGCACGCCGAGGGCCTGAGCCTGCTGCTGCGCCTGGTGCCGGGCGGCGGCTGCGGCGTTGCCGCTGTTCTCCAGGGAGCGCAGCGAGCGCTGCAGCTCGGCGATCTGCTGGCGCAGCCGGTCGGCCCGGGCGTTCTGGTTGTCGAGGATGCCGATCAGGTCGTCCTCGCGCAGGCCGGCCAGGCTGTCGGACTGCGAGTTCGCGTGCACCTGCACCGCGATCGCGAAGCCGAGCAGCGCGGTGAGCACGCCGATCAGCGCGCCGGCGCGGATGCGGTGCGCGCGGCGCGGGCGCTCCGGCTGCCGCTCCTCGGGCACGCTCTGCTCGTCGGGAACGCTCTGCTCGTCGGACACGGTGGTGACCTAAGCCCGGAACAAGTGGCGCCGGATCGCGGCGGCGTTGCTGAAGATGCGGATCCCGAGCACGACCACGACCGCTGTGGAGAGCTGGCCGCCCACGCCGAGCTTGTCACCCAGGAAGACGATCAGTGCCGCGACCACGACGTTGGACACGAACGACACGACGAACACCTTGGCGTCGAAGATGCCGTCGAGCCGTGCGCGCACACCGCCGAACACGGCGTCCAGTGCGGCGACGACGGCGATCGGCAGGTACGGCTCCATCCAGTTGGGGACGGTCGGGCGCAGGATGAAGCCGACCACGACGCCGATCGCCAGCGCGAGGAACGCGATCACCGGGTGCCCTTCGACTTCGTCGCCGTGGGGACCTTCGCATAGCGCGGCGCGGCGGCGGGGCTGGCCGGCAGCGAGAGGTCGGCCTGCTCGCTGAAGGTGAAACCGATGCCGTCCACGCCGACGAGCGTCTGGTAACGGCTGGCGACCGGGCTGGACGCGAACTCGGTGTCCAGCTGCTCGGCCGGCCCGATCGCACGGATGGTGTACGGCGACGCGATCGGTTGGAAGTCGACCAGCACCGCCTGGCCTGCGAAGCGGATCGCCGAGGTCGGCGTCAGGCGCACGTCGTTCACCGAGATCGCCTCCGCACCGTCGGCCCACAGCTCGTTGACGACGCTGCGCACATCACGGTCACTGAGGATATGCGTCGCGGTGATCGGCACTGTCCCGCCGCGCCCGGGCGCCGTCGTGCCGGACGGCGCCGGGGGCTCGGCCAGCTCGACCTGCAGTCCCGGTCCGTGGACCGCGACCTGACCGGCCAGCAGTTCGTCCAGGTTCAGCTTGTCGGTGAGGGCGCCGGCACCCGACAGCGCGTTGCTGCGCAGCGTGTTCAGCTCGCCGTTGAGCTTTCGCGCGCTGCTGGCCAGCGCGTTGCCGCGCGACTCGGCGGTGTGCACACGCGTGATCAAGCTCTGCCGCACCTTGGCGGCCTCCGGCGCGGCGCGGTGCGTGTGCACGTAGGCGAGGACGAGCACGAAACCGATGACCGCACAGCCGGCCGCGACCAGCGGGGCGTCGTACCAGCGCCGGCTCGGATCGCCGCCGCGCCGGGCCGCGGCGGCCTCGTACCCGGGGTCGCGCGGGTTGGTCACCAGTTCGATCAGCAGCTGGGCGACGTGCCCCTGATCGGCGCCGGGCCGGTCCGTCATCGCGCGCGCCGAACCAGCCGGACGATCTGGCCGAGGTAGACCGCGCCGGCCCACAGGTACAGCGCCGTCCCCCAGATCGTGAACGCCCACGCGAGCGGGCGGGCGATGTCCGGGACGGTGCCGTGATGCGCGCCGATCAGCAGCAGCGGGAACGCGTACAGCAGGCAGAAGGTCGCCGCCTTGCCGAGGTAGTGCACCTCCGGCGGCCCCCAGCCGTGCCGCTTGAGCAGCCACAGTCCGCCGGCCAGGATCACGTCCCGCCCGACGATCGCGACGGCGAGCCACCACGGGATGATGTGCCGCAGCACCAGGCCGAGCAGGGTCGCCAGGATGTACAGCCGGTCGGCCAGCGGGTCGAGCATCGCGCCGAAGTCGCTGAGCTGGTTCAGCTTGCGCGCCAGCCACCCGTCCGCCCAGTCGGTGATGCCGGACAGGCCCAGGACGATGATCGCCCACACGTCCGCGTGCGGCCCGAGCATGAGCCACAGGAACAGCGGCACGCCCAGCAGCCGCAGCACGCTGAGCAGGTTCGGGATCGTCCACAGCCGGTCGGCCGCGACCGTCCGTGAATCCGGCCCTGCCGTCACGTCGGGCGCCCCCTGCTCGGGTCCAAGAGGAACGGCCCCGGCGGGGCCGGGCGGTCTGCTCCGAGACTAGCAGGCGGGCTCGCGCTCAGGTCCGCTTGATCCGTTCCCGGGCGACGGTTGCCAGCGTCACCGCGATCACCAGTCCCGCACCGTAGAAGGCGTCCTGCACCCAGCCGCTGTAGCCCAGCAGTTGCAGGCCCAGCACGCCCGTTTCGAGGAAGTAGATGCCGAGCAGCGTGCCGATGGGATTGAACTGGCCGGGGATCACCATCGCCGTGCCGAGGAACACCGCGGCGAGTGCGGGCAGCAGATACGTGCTGGACGCAGTGGGGTCGAACCCTCCGGCCGAGGCGACCAGGATGACGCCGGCGAAGCCGGCGATGACGCTGTCCACCACGTAGCTCGCGGCGCGGATGCGGTTGACGTTGATGCCCGCCAGCCGCGCCACGTCCCGGTTCGCGCCCACGAACGCGACGTTGCGGCCGAACGGTGTCAGGTACATGACGTAGGCGAACACGATCGCGAGAATCACGCCGTAATAGAAGGAGACCGGCAACCCCCCGACGTTGTACAACGCGATCTTCGAAAACGACGGGTCCCCGACGGCGACCGTGTTCGAGGACGAGATGAACTCGGCGATGCCGAGGAACAGGCTTGCCGTCCCCAGGGTGACGACGAGCGACGGCACGCGCAGCACGATGATGAAGAACGCGTTCAGCAGCCCGGCACCGAAGCAGCAGAACATGGCCAGCACACACGCCATCCAGACGTTCCAGTGATGCAGGCTCGTCATGACCGGGATGATCGTGGCCGATAGGCCCATGACGCCGGCGAAGGAGAGGTCGAACTCGCCGACGACGAAGGTCGCGAGGCTGGCCATCGCGAGGAACAGCACGGCCGACTGCGAGCCGAATATGGCTTGAGCGGTGGCGGTCCTGAGGAACTTGTCCGGCATGACCGCGGCGTACGCGACGGCCATGAGCAGCCAGATCACCAGCAGCGCATAGCGTGCGGTGACCTGCGGCAGGTTCAGGTGATCGCGGATGTCCCACCTGGCGCGGCGGGATCCCGGTCGGCTGGTGTCGGGAAGACTGGTGCTGCCCACGAGACTCTCGAGCTCCTCATTCTCGGCGCGACTAATCCGTTTCATCGCTCGACACCTCCGGGGTATCGCTTCGGCCGTAGATTTCGTCGATCAGGTCATCCTCGGAACGGGTGTCCGTGGGGACGAGGCCGGCTGCCGGGTCGTAGATCAGGATCCGGTCGCACAGGTCGACCAGGTCCTTGGTCTCGCTGCTGACGAACACCAGCGCTACCCCGTTCGCGGCGACCCCGCGCAACGTGTTGAGGATGTCGCTGCGGGCACCGACGTCTACCGCCTGAGTGGGCTCATGCGCCACGAGCACCTGCGGGCTGGTGCTGAGCCATTTGGCCAGCAGGACCTTCTGCTGGTTGCCGCCACTCAACTCGCGGATGAGGGACATCGGCCCCGCGGTCTTGATCGACAACTGTTCGGTGAACCGCACGAACAGTTCGTTCTGCCAGCGCAGCCCGACGAACCACCGCTTCGAGCGCCGGCGCAGCGAGGGCAGGGACAGGTTGTCCCTGACGTTCATCTCCAGGGCGACGCCGTCCCGGTCCCTGCGCTCGGGAATCAGCACCATGCCCGCAGCGATGGCCTCCCTCGGCCGGCACCGCGCCAGGTCGAGCTGCCGGTCGCCGACGCTCAGCCGGCCTTCGCGGGCATTCATCGCGCCGGTGACCAGGTACGGCACGTCCTCGTAGCCACTGCCCGGCAGCCCCGTGATGCCCAGGATCTCGCCCGCGCGAACCTCGAAGTCGATCGCGCGCACGCGCTCCGAACGCAGCCCGGACACGCTCGCTGCGACCTCGGCCGAGGTGGTGACGCGACGCCGTTCGGCGGCCGCCCGCTGTACGTCGACGGTTCCGCCGAGCATGTAGCGGGCGATCTCCTCCGGGCCCGCTTCCGACGCGGGCAGTCCGGACGCGACCAAGCGACCGTCCCGCAGCACCGACACCCGGTCGGCCAGGCTGGCAAGTTCGGCCAGGTTGTGACTGATCATCAGCACCGAACTGCCCTCGGCGACCACCCGCCGGAGCAGGTCGTGGATCCGTTCCAGATCCGCTCCGCTCAGCGACCGCGTCGCCTCGTCCAGGATGATCAATCCCTCGCCGGCACGGTGGTCGCGCAGCGCTCGTGCGATCGCCACCTCGGCCCGATCCGCGGCACCGAGCGAGGCCGTGATCGTGCGCGGCCCGACCGTGGCCCCGACCCGCGCGAGCGTGTCGGTGCACACCGCATCCCGGCGCGCACGGTCGATCGCCCCGGAGAACCGCCGCCGCGGAAACCCGCCGACGCACACGTTCTCGGCCACGCTGAGCTGATCGAGGATGCCGAGGTCCTGGTGCACGACCGACACACCGGCGCGGTGGATCTCCTCCCACCGCGCCGGCATCGCCATCGGCGCGCCGTCGATCTCCAGCTTCGCACCGGGGTCCGGTTTGTAGACCCCGGTGAGGATCTTGATCACGGTCGATTTGCCCGAGCCGTTCTGACCCGCCAGGCCGTGGATCTCGCCGGGGGCGATACGCAGGTTCACGTCGTGGAGAACCTGCGTATCGCCGAACCGCTTGTTCAGATCGGACAGGACGAGACGTGGGGGCTGTGTCATGGCGCGTCCCTCAACCTCTTTGCTACCGGTCCTATTGCACGCCCCACGCCTTGCGGAACGTGTCCTCGTACGTGTCCGGTCCGTACCAGGCGTTCGTTTGGAACGCCCCGGGCGTGAGGTCCAGATCCGAGATGTTGTCCTTGGTGAACAGCCGGATGACCGACGGAGTGAAGTCCGGTTCCTGGCCGAGCATCATCCGGATCAGGGCATCCGTCCACTGCCACCCCGTGTAGACCGGGCTGATGCCGACGTCCGCCAGCTGGGCGTCGCCGGACTTGATGTCCTGCAGCGGCTGCAGCGTGCCGCTGATCGCTACGAGCTTCACCTTGTTCGCGAACCCGGCCGACTGGATGCCCTGGATCGTCGCCGGTTCCCCGGAGTCGACCTGGACGACGACATAGTTGGTGTCCGGATTCGAGATCAGGGCCGAGCTCGCCAGCGACGGGACCTTCGACAGGCTGGACGTGTTGTACATGACCAGCTTGAAGCTGCAGTCCGGGCAGGCCTTCGCGATGTAGTCCTTCGCGCCGTTCGCCTCGGTCGTGGTGGACTTCGTGTCCGAGATGCCCATGAACAGGATGTGGGCCTTGCCGTTGCTGTCCGCGATCACGGAGTCGAGCGCGACCCCCGCTGCGATCGTGCTCGCGTCCGAGGCGTCGTAGAAGGCGATCTGCTTCGAGTTGGACTTGCCTCCTGTCGGCGGCTCACCGCCGATCACGATCGGGATGTTCTTCGAGATCAGCGCGTCGTAGGCGGTGGGCGCCTCGCTGTAGTCGATGTAGCCGCCGATGACGCCGTCGGCCCCCTGGGTGGCTGCCTGGTTCAGGCAACTGACCATCGTCGTCGGGACCAGCTTGCCGTCACACGTGTGGAAGGACATGCCGGCGGCTTCGGCGGCCTGCTTGATCCCGGACCCGAAGCCCTGGAAGATCGGCAGCGATCCACCGAGCGGCACGTACCAGACGCTCTTGCCCTTCAGGCTGGACACACCGCCGGAAATCGCCGGGATGTCGGGGTAGCTGGTCACCGTGGCCGAGTACTTGGCGACGTTCGCCCGAGCCGCCGCTACCACATCCGAGCCCGCGGCCTGGCTGTTCGATGCCGGCGGCGCCGTGTCGTTGGCCGCCGCATCGCTACTGCCTCCACCGCTGCCGCTACTGCTGCACGACGCCAGAGCCGTCGCGACGGCGAGGACGCCCACCGCGACTGCGTAGCGCGACTGCTTTTTGTGCCACTCGTGCCTCTTCACGTCTTGCACGTCCCTTCGTCTGGTGAGCTAATGCTCGCTCTCGGGAATGTGAACTGCTTTCGCAGCTGAAACTGCACGCGGCCACCCGGCATAGACAGCAAGATGCAGGATGATCTCGTCCAATTCCGTCCTGGTAACACCATTTTCGAGCGCCAACTGAACGTGTGCGGGAAGTTCCTCCAGCGCGAGACCAATTTCGGTGGACAAGTTGCAATCAGGCCGGAAATCCTTTCGCTCGAATTCATTACGCTCGCCCTTCGGTCCGCTAGGCCAGGCAGGTAAGTGGCCGTCCCCCGTTGTATTCGCGCATATCCGCCAATGCGGTCGCGAAGTCGATCGCGGCACCGCGCGGGGTGCCGATCAGCTCGGCGCGCGCCCGATGCAGATTTCCCACCAGCCGCTCCTGGTCGGTGAGTTCGGCGAAGCTGCCGAGATCGACGGACCGAGCCGCATCGAGCGGTGCGACGCCGTCGGCGATCGAGCTGCGCGCCAGATCCTGCACGAATCGCAGGTACGCGAGCACCTCGTCGATCACCTCGGGGCCGCAGACCGGGCCGTGACCGGGCACGATCGTCTCGGCGCCCAATTCGCGCAGGCCCGACACCGCCTCGATCGCACCCGCGACCGACCCCGCGACCAGGAACGGCGTGCCGCCGTTGAACAGCAGGTCCCCCGCGAACAGCACGCGCCGTTCGGGAATCCACACGTAGGAGTCGTTGGTCGAGTGCGCCGGCGTGCCGACGTGCCGGACCTCGCACCGCAGCTCGTCCACCCACACGTCAACGCCGGTGGTGTAGGTCAGGAACGGCGGGGCAAGTTCCAGCTCACCCCATTCGACCGGCTCCCAGGTACCACTGCGGATCAGGGCGCTCGTCCCCGGACGCCCCTCCTCGATCATCTGAGCTCGGCACTGTTCGTGCGCGACGATCGTCGCTTCCCCGAACAGGCCGTTGCCGTGCGTATGGTCGCCGTGGTGGTGAGTGTTGATCAACGTACGGACCGGGGCGGACGTCTTCGTCGCGATCGCGTTCACCATGGCGCGGGTGCGCGCCTCCGTGGCACAGGCGTCGATCGCGACCGCGCGCGAGCTGCCGGTGAGGAAGCCGGTGTTGTTGATCCACCAGGTCCCATCGGGCTGGACGTACGCGAACACCCCGTCGCTCACTTCGTGAACGACGGGCACCCCCGGCGTCGTGATCGCGTGGAACGTGGCGCTCATTCGGCGAAGCCCTCCAGCGCCGCGATGCGCCGGAACACCTCGATCGTGTCCACCCGCTCCAGGGTGGGATCGAGTTCGTAGTACACCGCGAGGATGTTCTGCGCGATGCGCCCGCGCTCGTCGAGTTCGGCGAAGCGGCCAAGGTCGATGTCGTGCATGGCCTCTTCGGCGCTCATGCCCCTCTCGTGCCGTTCGGTGGCCTCCTCGTGGACCCAGCTGAGGTAGTCCCTGACCTGGCGGATGCCGCCTTCGTCGACGACCGGACCGTGGCCGGGGACGACGACCTCGGGCTCGAGTGCGAGCATCCGGTCGCACGCCGTGATCCAGTTGGTGATCGGGCCGGCCCAGCTGATCGGGGTGCCGCCGATGAAGAGCAGGTCGCCGGCGTAGAGCACGCGCTCGGAGGGCACGAAGACCACGGTGTCCCCGGCCGTGTGTGCCGGCCCGAGTTGGATCAGCTGCACCGTGGTGCCCCCGACGTCCACCGTCAGCTCACCGGAGAACGTGCGGGTGGCCGGCGTCGGGGTGATGCCGGTGAACGTGAACGGCTCGAAGATGTGGTTGGCGAACCGCCCGATCGGACCGTCCTGCTTCAGCAGCCCGAGGATGAGCTCCGGGCCGTTCGTGGCCATCTCCTCGCCCGTCGCGTCGGAGGCGATGATGTCGGCGTCGGCGACGAGCTCGTTGCCGAACCAGTGATCACCGTTCGCGTGCGTGTTGACGACAGTGCGGATCGGATGGTCGGTGGTGACCGGTTCCAGCCCGGTGAGCATCTCCTTCGTCATGGGCAGGTCGAACAGCGTGTCTACCAGCAGGGACTGGCCGGCGCCGGTAACCACGCCGGCATTGCTCCAGCCCCAGGTGCCGTCCGGTACCAGCCACGCGTGGCAGTGTTCGGTGAGCCGGTGTAGGCCGCGGGTGTAGGGAATGTCGAGCATCGCGCTCACTGCGTTCCTCCTTGCCGATCAGCTGAACTGACCTGGTCTGTCGTGGGGTGGGCCGCACTAGCCAGCCGCGTCAACCGGGTGGGTACGGAGTTCGGCCTTGTGGACCTTGCCGACGCTGGTACGCGGCAGCGCGTCGACGAACGACACGAAGCTGGGCACCTTGAACGGGCTCAACCGGTCGCGGCACCAGCCGACGATCTCCTCCTCGGTCACCTCGTGACCGGGACGGACGACGACGACCAGCCTGATGGCCTCGTCGCGGATCGGGTCCGGCACGCCGACCGCCGCGCACTCGGCGACCGCCGGGTGTTCCCCGGCGACTCGCTCGACCTCGCCGGCAGAGACGTTCTCGCCACCGCGTTTGATCATGTCCTTCGCACGGTCGACGAAGTAGAGGAACCCGGCGTCGTCCCGTCGCGCGAGGTCGCCCGTGCGCAGGCCGCGATCGGTGAACACCTCGGCGGTAGCCGCTGGGTTGTTCCAGTAGCCGTCCGCGACGGTCTCACCCGGCAGGCCCGAGACCACCATCTCCCCCACGTCGCCTGTACGTACCGGCTGCCCGCCCGCGTCGAGCAGATCGACCTGCACGCCGGGCAGCGGCCGACCGATGCTTTCCCAGCGGCGGGACTCGTCGAGCGGGTTCATCGTGGGCGGCAGCACTGTCTCGGTCATCCCGTACAGCTGCAGCAGCTTGGTGCCGAAACGCTCCTCGAACCGGCGAGCTTCGTCGGGATGCAGGTTCTGCGCGAACAGCACGAGCCGCACGCGGTTCGCGCGGTCGTCGGCCGAACCGGAGTGGGCGAGGATCATCCGCACCGGCGCCGCGAACAGGCTGCCCAGCGTCGCGCGCAACTGGTGAGCCTGCCGGCCCCAGCCGGACGCCGAGAAGCGTTCGGCCAACGCGACCGACGCACCCTGTACGAGCGCGGACATCACGCAGTAGTACTGGGCGTTTGCGTGGAACAGCGGAAGCACGATCAACCACCGGTCGGCCGCGGTGACCGCAAGGTGGTCGGCGACGGCGCGGCCGACGGCGACATAGTTGGCGTCGGTGACCCGAACCCCTTTGGCACGGCTCGTGGTTCCCGATGTGTAGAGGATCGCGGCCAGCCGGCCCGGCTGGTGATCCACCGCATCCGGAGTGTCGGCCTCGCCGCCGGTGCCGACAAGCGCGTCGACCTCGGCCGCGGACCGGATCGAGATTGCCGCTCCGGAATCCCAGAGGACGTGCGCCAGTTCGTCGTCCGACGCCTGCGGGTTGGTCGGGACCAGCACCGCGCCGCCGAGGGCCGTGGCGAACCAGACGTCGATGAACTGGCGGCAGTTGCCCAACTGGACGTGGACCCGGTCGCCCGGACGGATCCCCTTCCGCGCGAGCCCAGCAGCGACGAGCCGGCTACGCGCCAACTGCTGCGCGTACGTCACCTCGGTGCCGTCCGCGAGGACGGCGAACACGCGGGCCGGGTCGGCCGCGTGGCGAGCGAGCAGATCGGCGACAGTCTCAGGCATGGCTCACGTGGACGGCCGGCGAGCCGTGGTAGCTGGGCACACCAGCGCCCTGCGGCGCCACCTGCTTCGCGCCGACCGTGTTCCGCAGCACGCCCACGCCCGATGCCTCGAGCTCGACCACGTCGCCGGGCTGGATCCATCGGTCGAGTTCCAGTCCGCAGCCACCGCCTACCGTCCCGAGGCCGAAGAACTCGCCCGGGTAGACGTCCTCGTCGAGCGACGCCCAGGCGAGCACCTCGGCGAAGGAGAACTGCCGGTTCGCGGTCGTGCCGGACGCCCACTCCTCGCCGTTGACGCGGGCGCTCATCTCGACCGACCACTCGTCGACCTCGTCCATCGTGAGGACGCACGGCCCCATCGCCGTGCAGAAGTCCTTGCCCTTGGACGGGCCGATCGTCAGGCTCATCTCGAACATCTGAATGTCGCGCGCGCTGACGTCGTTGAAGATCGTGATGCCCGCGATCCGGGACTGCGCCTCGGCGGGCGTCAGGTTGCGGCCGCCGCCGGCGGTGAAGAAGCCGAGCTCCAGCTCGAAGTCGAGCTGATCGGTGTAGGACGGCCACAACAATGTCTCGTCCGGCCCGATAATCGTCTCGATGTTGCACTTGTAGCAGATCGGCATCGCTTCGAATGCCGGCGGAACCGCTAAACCGGAGCCGGCCGCGTGCTCGTTGTACGTCAGGTAATCGCGCACACGGCGGGGGCGCGGAACCGGGGCGAGCAACCGCACCGACTCCAGTTCGTGGACGAGCCGATTACCGGCCTCGTCCACCAATTCGTCGCCCTTTTCCCGGGACGACCGTGCGGCATCCAGAGCACGCTCGGCGTTATCCCTTCCGCTCTGCCCGCTCTCGAAGAAGCCGACCATGTCGTTTGCGACTGCCGGTGCGCGCTCGACCGCACTCGCGCCGCCATTCATCACCGCGGCCGCGCGCAATACCGGGCCGGGTTCGACAACTGTCTGTCCGTCCAGGATTCCGAACCGCGGTTCACCCTGGGATGGCAGAAACGTGACTAGCCGCATACGCTGCTCCTATACCGGAATACACGATTGGACTGCGATCTAGATTCGAGGAACCTACGTCAGGCCGGGCACGCCGTCAATACCCCTCATCGGCGCACCGATCTGGGCCGGTCGGACCCCGCAGCCGCTCGAACAGCAGCGGCCGGCGCAAGGCAAGATGACAGGGTGAACATGAAAACAGAATCGAACACCGAGGCCGGCGCGGCCCGCCCCACGGACCGGCGCACCCGCCGCCGCGAGCAACTTCGCGACCACGTCTATCGCGTGGCGGTCGAGCTCATCATCGAGCGCGGCTTCGACAACGCGACGATGGACGAGATCGCGGACCGTGCCGACGTCGCCCGCGCGACCGTGTTCAACCACTTCGAGCGCAAGACGGCGTTTCTCGACGAATGGGCGGTCCGCCGTCGGCAGCGCGCGCTGCAGCGCGTCCACGCGAATCAACTGGGAGACCGCGGCGCCCGCGGTGCGCTGGAGTCGAGCATGATCGAGCTCGCCCGGATCAATACCACCTCGCGAGCCGAGGCCGTCGCGCTCATGACCGCCGCCGTGCACACCACGAACGTCCTCGGACATCCCGTGCTCGCGGACGACTTCGCCATCTTTCTCGCCCGTGCTCAGGACGAGGGCCAGCTGGACAAGTCAATCGACCCGAAGCTGGTCGGGCTGCTCCTCGCCACCGGCTACTTCGCGGTGCTCACTGAGTGGATCGAGGGCGCACGCGCGCCGTTCGACCTGCGGGAGCGCCTGCTCGGGATGCTCGACGTGATCCTCGACGGCGCCGCGTCCACGTGCACCTGCCGGACCGCGGCCGGTGACCGCCGCCCGAACGGTCGGGCCACCCGAACGTGATGATGTCCGCCCCACGGCGGCGCGCGATCCGCGACCGCGCCCGGCGTGAAAAACGACAGTGGAGGCCCGGAACGCTCCCGGACCTCCACATTTGTCGGGACGACAGGATTTGAACCTGCGACCCCTTGACCCCCAGTCAAGTGCGCTACCAAGCTGCGCCACGTCCCGCCTCGCGAAGGAGCTTACCGTGCCCGCTTCTCGCGCACGCGCACGGAGATCTCGATGGGCGTGCCGGTGAAGTCGAAGTCCTCGCGCAGCCGCCGTTCCAGGAAGCGCCGGTAACCGGCCTCCAGGAAGCCGGTGGTGAACAGCACGAACCGCGGCGGCCGGGTGTCGGCCTGCGTCGCGAACAGCACCCGTGGTGCCTTTCCCCCGCGCGGGGGCGGTGGGGTCTGCCCAACCACCTCGGTCAGCCAGCTGTTCAGCCGGCCGGTCGAGATGCGCCGGTCCCACGAGGCGAGGCTGGTCCGCAGGTGAGCCGCCAGCTTCTCCACGGCCCGGCCGGTCTTCGCCGACACGTTGACCCGCGGCGCCCACGCGACCCGCGCCAGCTCGCGGTCGATCTCGCGCTCCAGCCGGTCGTGCCGGTCCTCGTCCAGCAGGTCCCACTTGTTGAACGCGATCACCAGCGCGCGCCCGGCCTCCAGCACCTCGCCGATCACCCGCTGGTCCTGCTCGGTGAGCGGTTCGGACGCGTCCAGCAGCACGACGGCGACCTCGGCCGCCTCGATCGCCGCCGCGGTGCGCAGGCTCGCGTAGTACTCCATCCCGCTGGCCTGACGGACGCGGCGGCGCAGCCCGGCGGTGTCGACGAAGCGCCAGACCTCGCCGCCGAGCTCGACCAGGCTGTCCACCGGGTCCACGGTCGTGCCGGCGACCTCGTCGACGACCGACCGCTGCTCGCCGGTGAGCTTGTTGAGCAGGCTCGACTTGCCGACGTTCGGACGGCCCACGAGCGCGACCCGCCGGGGTCCGCCCTCGGTCTCCGCCTCGGGGGGCGCGTCGGGCAGTGCGGCCAGGACCGCGTCCAACAGGTCGCCGCTGCCGCGCCCGTGCAGGCCGCTCACCGGGTACGGCTCGCCGAGTCCCAGTGACCACCACTCGGCAGCGTCCGGCTCGGCCCGCTCGTCGTCGACCTTCGTCACGGCCAGGACGACGGGACGGCCGGAGCGGCGCAGCGTGCGGGCGACTTCCAGGTCGGTCTGCGTCGCGCCGGTGCGGCCATCGAGAACGAACAGCACGAGGTCCGCGGTGGCGACCGCGCGCTCGGCCTGCGCCGACACCATGGCCTGCAGCCCGCGCGCGTCCGGCTCCCATCCGCCGGTGTCGACGAGGGTGAACTGCCGGCCACCCCATACGGCGTCGTAAGCGACCCGGTCGCGCGTCACGCCGGGCACGTCCTGCACGACCGCCTCCCGGCGGCCCAGGATGCGGTTGACCAGGGTCGACTTGCCGACGTTCGGACGGCCCACCACCGCGACGACGGGCACCGTGCCGGGCGCGTCCTCGGTCATCGTCCCGTCCCCTGGGCCGCGGCAGGCGTCATGTCGACAAGTCGCTGAACCACCTCGTCGATTCCGAGGGCGGTGGTGTCCAGCTCCACCGCGCCGTCGGCACGCGCGAGGGGGCTGGTCGCCCGGGTGCTGTCCAGCCGGTCTCGGCGCGCGATGTCGGCGGCGACCGTGGCCACGTCGACCCCGCTGCCGAGCTCGCCGGCCCGCCGCTGCGCACGCGCCTGCGGGCTGGCTGTCAGGTAGACCTTTGGCCGCGCTTGCGGCCATACGACCGAGCCGATGTCGCGGCCCTCCACGACGATCCCCGCCGCGTCCCCGCCGGCTGTGATGATCTCGCGCTGCAGGGCGACGAGCCGCTCACGCACGGCGGGCACGGCCGAGACGGCGCTGACCGCCGACGTCACCTGCGCCGACCGGATCTCGGCGTCGACAGCAGCGCCGTCCAGAGTGATGGCAGGTACTGCCGGGTCCGTCGAGATGGACACCTCGGCCGCGGCAACAGTCGCAGCGATCGCAACCGCGTCGTCGAGCCGGGTGCGCGCGCGCAGCACCGCGAGCGTCGCCGCGCGGTACATCGCACCGGTGTCCAGGTAGCGCGCACCCAGCCGCTGCGCCAGCCGGCGCGCGACGGTCGACTTGCCGGTGCCGGACGGGCCGTCGAGAGCAATCACCCCGGTGAACGGGCCGGAGTTCGAAGTCACCCGCTGAGGATACGGACTGCCCGTTGCGGCCCGTTCACTGCGGCAGGTCGGTGCGCAGCGCGGCCGCCCCGCGCAGGTATACGTGCCGGATGTGATCGCGGGTCAGCTCGGTGTCGATGTGCGCGAGCAGGCGGAGCACTCGTGGCATCGCGCCGGGAACGGCGATCTCGGTCGCGCACATCAGCGGCACATCCACCAGCCCGAGCTGGCGTGCCGCGTAGGCCGGGAAATCGGCGGTCAGGTCGGGCGTGGCCGTGAACAGGATGCTGATCAGGTCGTCCGGCCCCAGCCCGTTGCGCTGCAGCACCTCGGTGACCAGTTCCGCCGCGCCACCCAGGATCGCCTCGCGCTCGTTCGCCTCGACCTGGATCGCTCCGCGTACCGCGCGAACCGTCACCGCAGGGCCGTCCCTTCCGTCAGTAAGGCAGTCGTCATGGCTGCTTGTCGACCAGCCGGAACAGCTCGCCCAGCTCGTCGCGGGTCAACTCCCGAAGCGTGCCAGGGCGCTGCCCGCCGAGCCGCACCGGGCCGATCGAGGTGCGGACCAGGCGTTGCACCGGATGACCGACCGCGTCCAGCATGCGGCGCACGATCCGGTTGCGGCCCTCGTGCAGCACGACCTCCACGATCGCCTTGATGTCCGCGCCGGCGCCCTCCTGCTGGACGACGCGGAACGCGTCGACGCGCACCGGTCCGTCCTCGAGCTCCACGCCGTCGCGCAGCCGCCGGCCGAGCGTCTTGGGCACCGGGCCGGGGACGGTGGCCAGATAGGTCTTGGGCACGCCGAAGCCCGGGTGCATCAGCCGGTGGGCGAGCTCGCCGTCGTTGGTCAGCAGCAGCAGGCCCTCGGTGTCCGCGTCGAGCCGGCCGACGTGGAACAGCCTCTCCGGACGGTCAGCCACGAGGTCGGCGACGGTGCGGCGGCCACGGTCGTCGGACATCGCGCTGAGCACGCCGCGCGGCTTGTTCAACGCGAGATAGACCAGGTCGGACCGGACGTTCACCCGCTGCCCGTCGACATGGATGACGGCCGTAGCGGGATCGACCCGGCTGCCAAGTTCGGTGACCACCACGCCGTCGACCGAGACCCGGCCGGCAGCGATCAGCTCCTCGCAGGCCCGGCGGGAACCGAGGCCCGCGGCCGCAAGCACCTTCTGCAACCGGACACCCGTCTCGCCGTGCGGAACAGGGGTATTCATAGGCTTTCGTCGAGTTCGAGCCCCTCGATCTCGGGCAGCAGCGGCGCGAGCGAGGGCAGCTCGTCGAGGGTCTCCAGCCCCATCCGCTCCAGGAACAGTTCGGTCGTGCGGTACAGCCCGCCGCCGGTCTCCGGGTCCGAGCCGACCTCGACGATCAGCCCGCGCGAGAGCAGGGTGCGGACCACGCCGTCGACGTTCACGCCCCGGATCGCCGACACGCGCCCACGCGTCACCGGCTGGCGGTAGGCGATGACCGCGAGCGTCTCCAACGCGGCCTGGCTCAACCGGGTGCGTTGCCCGTCCTGCAGGTAGGCCTCGACATGGTGCGCGTACACCGGCCGGGTGAAGATCCGCACTCCCCCGGCGACCTCCCGTACCTCGATGCCGGCGCCGCGTTCGTCGTAGTCGGCGCGCAGCCGCTCCAGCGCCTGCTCGACCTGTGCCGTCGGCTGTTGCAGCGCGGACGCCAGCGCGGCGACGGTGACC
>DASTXN010000033.1:0-25940 GCA_035765515.1 Jatrophihabitantaceae bacterium
CTCAGCAACTCCGCCAACGACCGCCGCGTCACGCTGCGGCCCGCGCCAGACGCGATGACGAGACTGACTGCGCTGCTACCCGTCGCGCAAGGCGTCGCCGTCTACGCAGCCCTCGGCCGCGCAGCCGACACGAACATCGCCACCGGCGATGAGCGGGGCCGGGGTCAGGTCATGGCCGACACGCTCGTGGAACGCGTCACCGGCCAAGCTCACGCCGAGCAGGTGCCCGTCGAGGTCAACCTCGTCATCGACACCGACACCCTCCTCGGCAACGGAACCGAACCCGCGCTGATCGACGGCGTCCCGGTCCCCGCCGCGACCGGCCGCGAGCTCGCCCTGCGCCCGGACGCACCCCGCTGGCTGCGCCGCCTCTACACCCACCCCGACACCGGCGACCTCGTCGCCATGGACAGCAAACGGCGACTGTTCACCAAGAACCAGCGCAAGTTCATCGCGCTGCGCGACCAGGTCTGCCGCACACCCTGGTGCGAAGCACCAATACGGCACACCGACCACATCCACCCCGCCGCACACGGCGGCAAAACCAGCACCCACAACGGCGGAGGACTGTGCGTCGCCTGCAACATCGCCAAACAAGCCCCGGGATGGCATGCGCGGCCCGGACCCGCCGGGCGAATAGACCTCATCACCCCCACCGGCCATCGCTACACCAGCCGGCCACCGTCCTTGCCCGGCGCACGCCAGAGACACTCACCGCTCGAACAGCAGTTCCTCATCGAACTACGCCGTCACGCGGCGTGACGACCGCACCCCGTCAGTCGACGGGGTTGCGGCCGTCCAGCCACGTGATCCGGTCGTAGCCGTAAGCCCGGCACGCTTCCCGCACGTCACCGTTGAGCGTTTGCATCTCGGCACGCAGCACGAACTCGCCGCGCACGTTGTAGAGCGACATCAACACCGCCAAGTCCCCGCCCTGCAGCGACTCCAGCGGCAGCTCGATGCGTGCCTTGCCGAACGTCTCGACGACAAGCGTGCCGCCCCATCGCAGCCGTGTCCGCGAGGCCGAATAGGCATACAGCGCAAGCCGATCCAGGTCGCGTGACTGACGCAAGTCCACCTCGACGGTGCCGAACTCGTCGTGACCGGACAGCAATACCGGACGGCGCGATCCAGGCGGCGCCAACCGGTGATCTCCGTCCGGCGCCAGCACCGACGACAGGCCCGAACGAAGTCGGTACGCGCACCCCAACTGCAGATCACCCACCTCGGCCGAGACCGCGGCCTCGAACCGCAACGTGCCGATCGCGCTCTGCAACCGGGTGAGCGTCACCGTCGGATCGGACACCGTCAAGATCACCCGACGGCCGGCCGCAACGCGGACATCGTCACGCACCCGCCGCCGTGGCTCGACACGCGGTGCGCGCGGTCGCTCGGGCGCCCGGGGCGCCGACGACGCGGCCGGCGCGACAGGCGCCGGCGCGTCCAGATCGAGCGAGGTCGAGACCGGCGCCGGCGGCACGGGGGGCGGCATCGGCGCCGGTGGCGGGGCCGGTGGCGGCGGAGCCGCGGGCGCAGGCGCCTCAACGCGCGGCGCCGGCGCGCGCTCGGGCCGGTCGAAGGAGATCTTCGGCGGCGACGGGGCGGCGTCCACGGGCTGCTCGACCTGCCTCGGACGGTGCCGTCGCCGCAGATACGGCAGGTCCTCGCGCCGCGGCGCGAATCGCGGATCGGTGATCACGGGCCGCTCACGCGGACAGTCCGTAGTCGGCCAGGACGCCGGCCACTCCCGTCGCGTAGCCCTGGCCGAGCACCTTGAACTTCCACCCGGCGCCGTGGCGGTACACCTCGGCGAGCGAGACGGCCAGCTCGCTACTCAGCGCCGGCGCGAGATCCTCCGAACGCACCAGCTCGGCGTTGCCCGCCGCATTCAGCGCGCGGACGGTGCAGTGCCGCATTTGGCCCAGCGTGCGTCGCAGTGCCGGCCCCTCATTGACGTACAGCACGATCACGATCCGCTCCACGTCCGGCGGCACGGCCGCAAGATCGATCTCGATCTGGTCCTGATCGTCACCGACGGCCTGCTCCAACTGCTGCACCGACAGCTCTGGCGCGGCGAGCTGGTTGAAGAAGACGAAGTGCTGGTCGGACAGCGCCCGGCTGCGCGAATCGCACAGCAGCGCGGCGGTGACCAGGTTGTCCGCCAGCGCGGTCTCGCCGCCGACGTCCCACTGCACGCCGATTACGAGCCCGGTCAGTCCCGGCACCTCGCGGGTGAGTTCGACATTCGTGCCGCGCTGCAGCACTCCCCTCGGCAACGTCGTCACTCCTACAGATCCAGATCCGAACCGGTGAACTTCGTGCGCAGAAAGCTGCCCTGTGCAAGCAACGCGTCCGCGTCGTGCGCGCGCGATGCCGCCAGCAGGTCGGCGGCAGAAGACCATAACGCCTCGAGCTGCTCGATCAGCGACTCCGACGGTGTCCGCCCGGACGGACGCGGCACGTCGACGATGTCGGGGTCGAGCGCGAGATAGCTGCGCAGCGTCGTCGGCAGGTAGTCCTCCAGGATGCCGCGGATCGACACGACGGCGTGGATGTCCAGACCGCGCTCGGGATCGGCGCCGTCGATCACCTCGCGCAGCATGTCGGTGATCCGCCGCGCGACCACGACCGCCTCACCCGGCATCGCCCCGGAGTGCGAGTTGATGAATCCGACCACCTCGAACATGCGTGCGCGCAGCGCGTCGGGACTGTCCTGCGGGTCGGGCCCGACCGAATCCTGCGCCTCCTGCCTGACGTCGTCACGCAGGCGCCGAAACCACGTCACATGCCGACTCTAGTGAGCCGCGCGGGCGATCACGAACCGAGCTGCGTTTGCTCGTTTCCTTCGCCGCGGCGGGTGCGCTCCAAATACGGCTTGGCCCGCTCGATCTGACCTTCCAGCGCATTGACCGTCTGCGCCATGCTGTCCACCGCCTGCGCGCGGAACGTGTCGAGGGCGTCCATCGTCTGGAACACGTTGTCGAATGCGGTCTGCAGCTTCTGGATGTCGATCGTGCTGCTCGCGGCCTGCTGGTTGATCTCGCCGCCCTGGATGCGCAGCTGGTTCGAAGTCGCCTCGATCAGGTTGGACGTCGTCGTGTTCAGCGCGGTGATCTGGTCGAGCACCAGCTTCTGCCGCGACAGCGCCTGGGACACGATCACGGCCGTTCGCAGCGCGGCCACCGTCGTCGTCTGTGCGCGATCGACGCCCTTGATCAGCTCGATGTTGTTCTTGCGGACGAGGTCCAGCGCCATGTAGCCCTGCACCGAAACAGCGAGCTGGGTCATGATGTCCTGCCGGCGCTGGCGGATCGCGAACAGCGCATCGGACTTCAGCGCGTTCGCCTCCTCGGTCTTGCCTGCGGCCTCGAGCTCAGCGATCTTCTGCGCGACCGCATCGTCCAACGCGGAGGCGAGCTGGTTGTACTCGCTCAGCTTGCCCATCAGCGTCCACATGTTGGACTTCTCGGTCTCGATGGCCGCGTTGTCCTTGCGCAGCTCGTCCTGGCCGGAATCCAGCGACTTGATGATCGCGTTCAGGTGCGTCTGTGCCGTCTCGTACTTGGCGAAGTAACGCTGGATCTTGTCACCGCCGGGCAGCCACTTGAGCACCTTCTTCGCGCCGGTGAGGTCGGCGCGGTTCGGGTCCAGGTCGGTGACCGTTGTGCGCAGGTCGACCAGCGTCTTCGCCACGCGGGTCTGCGCGTCACCGCCCGTGCCGCCGCCCTTGCTCGCCTTAACCACCGCCGCCGGACGGTCCAGCATCCGGTTCGACACGGTCGCGACCGCGCGCATGTCCTTGTCACCCATGGAGGTGATCGCGTCGACCTTCTGGCTGAACTCCGGTGCCCGGTGGTCGAGCGAGGCCAGCTCGGCGGCGAACGCGGCGGCCTTCGCGGCCAGCTCGGACTGCTTCTCCGGGGGCACCGGGATCGCGCCGGCGGCCTCCTCGTCCCGGACGGCCGGGACGGGCGCCGGCGGATTCAGCACCAGGCCCGTTCCAGTGGTGATCGGCGCGGGGGCCACGGGCGCAGCCTGCGCCGCCGCGGGCGCAGCGGCCGGGGGCGTCGGGGCGTCGAGGTCGAGCTCGGACATCGTTGTCTCCTTGTCCTGCAGTGCTCGTGCAGCGAGCCGTGCAGCTGCGACGGTACCGGTTAGGGCGGCGGGACCGCAGGTGCTACTTGCGCCCGGCCGTCCAGTTCATGCCCCACCCATACGTCTCGTCGAGCAGGCGCTGTCCGCCGTTGAGGTAGTTCACCTCGCGCCGGACGGACAGGTCGCCGCCGGTGCTCTCGAGCATCGCAACCGCACAGATCCGGGCACCGTCACGCGGATCGTCCAACCGCACCTCGACCTGCGGGCCGCTGGCCGGGAACAGGGTGACGACACCCGCGGCGTCGGCCCAGTTCGCCGCGCCCTCGTAGATCAGCGCGAACACCAGCACCCGCTTGAGCTGCGCAGCGAACGCCAGGTCGATGAACAGGTTCTCGCCGGTGCTGCTGGCACCGGACCGGTCGTCGGCGTCCAGCCAGATCACGCGCTTGTGCTCGCCGCGCGGCTGGGCGGTGAACGAGTTGCCGAGCGCCTGGACGACGCCCTTGGTGCCGTCGGAGAACTCGTACAGGCAACCGAGGTCCAGGTCCAGCTGCTTGGGCCGGCGGAACAGCCCGCCCCCACCCGAGGGCAGCGCGTTCCAGTTCAGGTTCACGCGCATCAGCCCGGACGCCGAGCCCTGCTTGGTCAGCGACACCGTCGGCGCCGACTTGGTCAGGCTGACCTTCGCCGGCTGCGCATCCGGCGGGGGCGGAGGCGGCGGAGTCTGCGCGGATGCGGCCGACGGCGGCGGGGGCGGGGGCGGTGTGGCCGGCTGTGCGGGGCGCTTGGTGTAGTCGATTCCCATGTCAGTTACAACTCCGATCGGACGGCCGCCGGTTCCCGGGGGGCCAATTCGTCCCCGGCCGCGCGGCGATTACGGACGATCGAGGAGATGAACGCGGCACCGATGAACGCCACCCCGATCAGGCCGGTGACGACCTCGGGCACCTCGTACTCGATGGTGATCAGCAGGATCACGGCCAGCGCACCGATCGCCCAGAGCGCACCGTGCTCGAGGTATTCGTACTCACTCAGCGTGCCCTTGCGGACGAGGAAGACCGTCAGCGAGCGGATGAACATGGCGCCCACGCCCAGGCCGATCGCGATGATGATCGGGTCGGACGTGATCGCGAACGCGCCGACGACGCCGTCGAAGCTGAACGACGCGTCCAGCACCTCCAGGTACAGGAACAGGAAGAACGCGGCCTTGCCCACCACTTGCATGGTGCGTTTCTTGGCAATCTCGGCCTCGAGTTCGGCCTCGTCCTCGTCCTGGACCTCGCCGGCTTCGTCGAAGAACTCGCCCAGGCCGTTCACCAGCAAGTACGTCATCAGACCGAGCAGACCCGACACGAGCACCGTGGAGATCCGGTCCGGCTGCGCGGTGTCGGCGGTCTTGCCCAGCGTGTACGCCGACAGCACGAGCGCACCCATCGCGATGATCACCGACAGCTGGTCCAGCTTGCCGATCCGCGCCAGGGGACGCTCGATCCAGGTGAGCCAGGTGAGCTCGCGCTCTTCGAAGACGAAGTCGAGGAACAGCATCAGCAGGAACATCCCGCCGAACGCGGCGATCGCGGGGTGCGCCTGGTGCAGCAGGTACCCGTACGTGCCGTGCTTGTCCGGGTCACCCTTCTCCAGGGCCAGCCGGACCGCCTCGACCGGGTTGAGCTTGGCCGTCGCCGCCACGATGAGCAGCGGGAAGACCAGCCGCATCCCGAACACCGCGATCGCGACGCCGACCGTGAGGAACAGCTTCTGCCAGAACGGATTCATCCGCACCAGCACGGTGGCGTTGACGACCGCGTTGTCGAAGGACAGCGATACTTCGAGGATGGCCAGGATCGCGGTGAGGGCCAGCCCGGTGCCCCCGCCGTACAGGAAGCCGAGGACGAGGCCGGCCGCGGCGACCAGCAGTGAGCCGCCGAAGGTGCGGAGCAGCATCCGCTAACCGATGTTGACGCCGAAGTCGCGCGCGATCCCGGCCAGGCCCGTGCTGTAGCCCTGGCCGACGGCGCGGAACTTCCACTCGGCGCCGTTCCGGTACACCTCGCCGAAGATCATCGCGGTCTCGCTGGACGCGTCCTCGGACAGGTCGTAGCGCGCGATCTCCGTGCCACCGGCCTGGTTCACGACCCGGATGAACGCGTTGCGCACCTGGCCGAAACTCTGCCCGCGCGCCCCGGCGTCGTAGATCGACACCGCGAAGACGATCTTGTCGCACTCGGCCGGGACGGCGGCGAGGTTGACCTTGACGGCCTCGTCGTCGCCCTCGCCCTCGCCGGTCAGGTTGTCGCCGGTGTGCTCGACGGACCCGTCCGGGCTGGTGAGGTTGTTGAAGAAGACGAAGTGCCCGTCGGACAGGATCTTCCCGTCGCTGCCGACCATCAGCGCGCTGGCGTCGAGGTCGAAGTCCGCGCCCGTGGTGGTGCGAACGTCCCAGCCCAGGCCGACCAACACCGCGGTCAGTCCCGGCGCCTCCTTGGTCAGCGAAACGTTGCCGCCCTTGCTGAGGCTGACGCTCATCGTGTGTCCTCCTGGTGCGCGTTGGATCTCGGGCTGGTGAAAACTTGGTCCGACCCTAGTCCAACGGCCAGGAGCGCTGGTTGAGTTCCGCTCCTGTCAGGCTGCGACGCTCGCCGCCGCGTGCACGGGCTCGCGGGCGGTCTCCCGCTCGACGGCCAGGACGACGTGGGTGCGGCCGCAGCGCTCGCAGATCCGCAGGTTGCGCACGCCCCGGGTGCCCCGGAACTGCTGGACGATCCACGAGTGGTCCGCGGGCGCGCAGAATTGGCGGGTGCCGCGTGACCAGAGGTTGAGGGTCATGGCCGCGAATTACCCAGCGCAGGGTGTCCCCAAACCGCCGAGACGCCCGGAAACCGTGGCGATCCGGTCACAACCGGGAGCCCCTCAACTCACCTCGTTCAAACACGGCACGATGGACACATGGAATTTCGATACCTCGGCAACTCCGGCATGCAGATCTCCGAGATCACCTACGGCAACTGGCTGACGCACGGTTCGCAGGTCGAGAACGACGTCGCGACGCAGTGCGTCCGCGCCGCACTCGACTGCGAAATCACGACATTCGACACCGCCGACGTCTACGCCAACGGGCGTGCCGAGGAGGTGCTCGGGGCTGCCCTGAAGGGCGAGCGCCGGCAGTCGCTGGAGGTGTTCACCAAGGTCTACTGGCCGGTCGGGCCGGACCCGAAGGGCAAGAACGACACCGGCCTGTCCCGCAAGCACATTCTCGAAGGCATCGACGGATCGCTGCGCCGGCTGCAGATGGACTACGTCGACCTGTACCAGGCGCACCGGTACGACTCGTTCACGCCGCTCGAGGAGACGATGCAGGCGTTTGCCGACGTGGTGCGCGCGGGCAAGGCGCTCTACATCGGGGTCAGCGAGTGGACGGCCGAACAGATCCGCGCCGCCCACGACCTGGCCACGCAACTGGGCGTGCCGCTGGTCTCCAGCCAGCCGCAGTACTCGATGCTCTGGCGGATCATCGAGGACGAGGTCGTGCCCACGTCCAAGGAGCTGGGCATCGGTCAGATCGTCTGGTCGCCCATCGCGCAGGGCGTGCTGACCGGCAAGTACCAGCCGGGCCAGCAGCCGCCGGAGGGTTCGCGCGCAACCGACGACAAGGGCGGCGCGAACATGATCAAGCGCTGGATGTCCGACGACGTGCTCACGCGCGTGCAGCAGCTGCGCCCGGTCGCCGACGACCTCGGCCTGACGATGGCCCAGCTGGCCGTCGCCTGGGTGCTGCAGAACGACAACGTGTCGGCAGCCCTGGTCGGTGCGTCTCGGCCGGAACAGGTCGTCGAGAACGTCAAGGCTGCCGGGGTGCGTATCCCGGACGAGGCGATGAAGCGCATCGACGACGCGCTCGGCGACGTGGTCACGCGCGACCCGGCCGTCGTCGCCAAGTCGACGCCGGCGGCCCGCGCGATCTGATCCGAGGGGGCGGTCAGGGGCGCATCGAGACCGCGAGCCGGCCGCGGCCGTAGCCGGGAACGTCCAGCTCGAGATCGATGCGCTGGCCGAGCGCGTACAGCAGCTGGGTCTCCTGGTCCGGAGCGGCCGCGGCCGGGCAGTACGTGGTCTGCAGCCGCAGGTGCGGGTTGCCGGGGATCTGGAAGACCGAGGCGAGCACATTGCTGACCTCGCCGAGATTCTCCTGCATGTTCTCCGGCACGTAGCGCTCCTCAACCGCGTCCTCGGCGCCGCCGCGCGGCAGCAGCCCGACGGCGGCCCCGACGAACGCAGCGGCTGGCAGGTCCCAGCCCGCGACCGCGCGCAGTACGTTGCCGTCGTCGACGTAGGCCGCGAGCACCCCGCCGACCATGTCGACCGAAGCCATCGGGTCGCTGGGAGCGATCTCGACGTCACGGCCGAGCAGCCCGTCGAGTACGTCCTTGATCAGTTTTACCGGCGGCAGTGCCATCTGCTTATCTCACCATCCTGGTGCGTTCGGTCTCGGTGCCTGTACCCGCTAAGCGACGAATTGTTCCAGAACGTCACGGAACGTATCGGCGGTGAACGGCTTCGCGATCAGGAACGCGGCGCCGGCAGCGGCCGCCTCCGCGCGCATCTCCTCCGACCCCTCGGACGTCACGAAACCGAACGTGACGGCCGAGCCGGCCGCGCGGATCGCGCGCAGCGACTCGATGCCCGTCATCTCGGGCATGTTCCAGTCGGACAGGACCAGGTCCGGACTCTCGCTCATCGTCGTCTCGTACGCCTGGCGACCGTCGGCCGCCTCGATGATTTCCTCGCAGTCGAAGCCCGCCTGGCGCAGCGTGCGCACCACGATGCGGCGCATCACCATCGAGTCATCGGCAACCAGAACCCTCATTACTTCCCTCCACCGTTACCCGGCTGCCGTTCCCACAGCGAGAACTCCAGCAGCTCGTCCTTCCAATGTGCTTGCACGGTCACGAGCCGGCACGTCTCGGGGCTCACCAGCGCCGCGGCGTCGAGCACCACCTGCGGCAGCGAGAGCACCGCGTTTGCGCCGACCATGCCCTTGACGCTGCCGCCGACCATGTTCGCGATCTCGCCGAGCGCATCGGCGACCTCCGCGGTCGTCACCTCCGAGTCGTCCAGCTGGAACATGTCGGTGGCGATCGAGCGGGCGGCGGCATCGCTGCAGACCACGGACAGGTGGCCCGTCCAGTCGCCGCCGATCGACACCCAGGCGATCAGGCAGCCGGCGTACGGACGCGTCACGTCCGGCTCCGGCACAACGATCAGTTCGCCCTCGAGGAACGAGGCCCAGACCTGGTCGACGATCTCGGCCAGTTCGGGCGCGCTCGGCAGCACGGCAGTCATTGCTTCGGTCATCTCAAACTCCTGCCGTCAGGCCGAGGATTTCCAGCTTCTCCGCCACCGCATCCGGGGTGAACGGCTTGATCAGGTATTCGTGAGCGCCCGCGGCGAGCGCCCGCACGATCTGGCTCTGCTCGCTCTCGGTGGTCACCATGAGCAGGGTCAGCCGCGAGTACCGCGGGTCGGAACGGACGGCCTGGATGAACTCCAGCCCGTTCATCTCCGGCATGTTCCAGTCGATCAGCGCCACGTCGGGCACCTGCTCGGCGGCGTTCAGCTTGTCGAGGGCATCGCGGCCGTTGACGGCCTCGTCCACCTCGAATCCCAATTTCGTCACGATGCGGCGCAGGATCATCCGCATCGCCGACGAGTCGTCGATGACGATCGCGTGCACAGTCATGCCCTTCTGGTCAGTTCTAGGGGCGCCTCGGCAGAGGCGCGGTAAGCGGTGAGCCCGCCGAGGCGGGTGTGTTCGAACTCCTCGTCGATACCTCGGGTGGTCTCGGCCGTGCCCAGGATCAGCCAGCCGTCCGACGCCATCGTCTGGCGGACGCGGCGCAGGATGGTCTGCTTGGTGGGCAGGTCGAAGTAGATGAGCACGTTGCGCAGGAACACCACGTCGAATCGCGGCAGACCGGAGAACGGTGCCGCGAGGTTCAACTCGCGGAAGCTCACGCTGCGCTGCAGCTGCGGATCGACCTGCCACGCGGTCCCCGTCCGCTGGAAGAAGCGGACCAGATTCCGCGCCGGCAGGCCGCGGTTCATCTCCATCTGCGTGTATCGGCCGGCTCGCGCCTGCGCCAGCACCGCCCGGGAGATGTCCGTGCCCACGATCTCGAACTTGCGCGAGATTCCAAGCTCCTCGGTGAGCAGCATCGCGAGGCTGTACGCCTCCTGTCCGGTGGATGCCGCCGCCGACCAGATCCGCAGCGGCTGGTAGGCCGGGCGCGTCTCGAGCAGGCGCGGCAACAGCTCCTTGCGGAATCCCTCGAACACGGCTGCATCGCGGAACCAGGACGTCTCGTTCGTGGTCAGCGCCTCCACGATCGCCCAGCGCTGCTCCCGGTTGGCGGGCTGCTGCGCATGCCGGATGTACTGGCCGATGTCGGTCTGCCCGGCCGCGCGCGCGAGCGGCAACAACCGTGCCTCGACCAGGTACTCCTTGCCCGGCTCGAGCACGATGGCAGCCTCGCGGCGGACGAGATCGGCCACGTAGTTGAACTCGGTGCTTGCGATTGCCATCAGCTGGCGACCTCCGTGACGCGAGCGCCCCGCGGTTCGGTCAGCTTGCTCGATAGGTATTGCCCGATCGCGGGCAGTGGCAGCACGGTGTCGGCGAGGCCGGCCTCGGTCACCGCACCCGGCATGCCCCACACGACGGACGTGGGTTGATCCTGCGCAACGACCAGCGAGCCCGTCGCGCCGACGCGTTCGCAGCCCTGGCGACCGTCGTGCCCCATACCGGTCAGCACCACGGCGACCGCGCTGCCCGGATAGGCGACCGCGACCGAGCGGAACAGGACGTCGACCGACGGGCGCGAGTAGTTCTCCGGTTCGCGGTCGTGCAGGAAGGTGTACGTACCCGCACCGCGCCGCTGCACCTCCAGGTGCCGGCCGCCGGGTGCGATGTAGACGACCCCCGGCGCGAGCAGCTGACCGTCCTCGGCCTCGACCACCGACGCCGGGCCGAGCCGGTCCAGCCGGTTGGCCAGCATGCTGGTGAACACCGGCGGCATGTGCTGGACGATGACGACCGGCACGTTCGGCCGCTCCGTCAACGAACCGAGCACCTTCGCCAGCGCGTCCGGGCCGCCGGTCGAGCTGCCGATGGCGACGATCTGCGGGGGCAGGTTGCTGCGCGTCCGCTTCGGCTTGCTGGCCGCCGCCGGAGCCGAGGCAGGCGTCTGCGACGCCACCGGCGGACGGGACGGCATCCGGCGGGCCGTGAGCGCACGCACCCGCGGGATGAGCTGGTCGCGCACCTCGCCGAGCGACTCGGTCAGGCTCAGCGAGTTGGTCGGCTTGGTGATGTAGTCACTCGCGCCGGCCTCGAGTGCGTCGAGCGTCGCCGCCGCGCCATCCTTGGTAAGCGTCGAGAACATGATCACCGGCAGGCGCGGGTGACGGCGACGCAGTTCGCGCATCGCCGTCAGCCCGTCCATCACCGGCATCTCGATGTCGAGGGTGACGATGTCCGGCCGTAGCTCGTCGACCTTGGCGAGCGCCTGCTCACCGTTGACGGCCGTGCCGACCACCTGGATTCCGGGGGCCTCGGAGAGCACCCCGGTCACCAGGCGGCGGACAAGGGCGGAGTCATCCGCCACGAGCACCGAGATCATGGTTCAGTCGTCCGTTCTGAGGTGTGGCCGGCCGGTCAGTAGACGAACGATGCGACCTGGGACCGCAGATCCGACGCCATCCGGCTGAGCTCGCTCACCGCAGCGTTCGACTGGGCGACAGCTTCGGTGGTTGACGACGCTGCCGTCGCAACTCCGCTGATGTTGGACGCGATCTCGCCGGTGCCGCTCGCGGCCTCGGCAACGTTGCGGCTCATCTCGTTCGTCGTCGCCGTCTGCTCCTCGACAGCCGAGGCGATCGTCAACTGGAAGTCGTTGATCGACGCGATGATCTGCGCGATCTCACCGATCGCCTCCACCGCACCGGCGGTGTCCGACTGGATGGCCTCGACCCGGCTGACGATGTCCTCGGTCGCCCGCGACGTCTCCTGCGCAAGCTCCTTGACCTCGTTCGCCACCACCGCGAAGCCCTTACCGGCCTCGCCGGCACGAGCCGCCTCGATCGTCGCGTTCAACGCCAGCAGGTTCGTCTGCGCCGCGATCGACGTGATCACCTTCACCACGTTGCCGATCTCCTGCGACGACACACCCAGCTTCGACACTGTCGCGTTCGTGGTCTCCGCTGCAGAAACCGCCGTCGATGCGACCTTGGCAGCCTCATTCGCGTTCTGCGCGATCTCCCGGATCGACGCGTCCATCTGCTCGGACCCGGCAGCAACCGTCTGCACGTTCCGCGACACCTGCTCGGAGGACGCCGCGACCACACCGGCCTGCAGGCTCGTTTCCTCGGCTGCCGACGCGATCTGCACCGACGATGCCGACAGCTCCTCCGACGAGGACGCCACCGCCTCGGCCGAGGCGACCACGCTAGAGATCACGTCGCGGAAGTTTGCCTGCGCCGACTCCAGCGCCTGCGCCATCTGGCCCACCTCGTCGGTGCTGTGGACGTCCGAGGCGACCGTCAGGTCGCGGTTCGCCATCGCCTCGAGCGAGGCCTTCACGCGGTGCAGCGGACGACGGATCATGCGCGCGATGTAGAGGCTCAGACCGATCGCAACCAGCAGACCGAGGCCAAGCACCAGGAAGACCGTCACGATGCTCCCCGACGCCCGGTTCTTGGACGCCTTGGCGGTAGTGGCGAAGTACTGGACCCCGGCCGCGTCGGCGGCGTCCATCGAGTCGGCCATGGCACTCACGATGGGCGCGGCCTTGTCGTTGTACGCCTTCTCGAACGCCGTCAGGTCGTTCGCCTTGGCCAGTGGCAGCAGCGTGTTGTCGCGGACGTCGGTGAACCCGGCCCAGGCCTTCTTGAAGTCGCTCCAGAACGGGTAGATGCTCATCGTCGAGTCGACCTTGGCGATCGCGCCGTTGATGATGTCGTCGCTGTCGGACATATCCTTGATCCAGGCCGCCTTGCCCGCTGCCGACGGTGTCGCGGCAACCGCGTCGATCTCCAGGCGCGCCTTGAGCTCCTCCTGGTGGATCGCTTGCACCGGCTCGGCAATGTTGTTCTGGGTGGCCGCCAGCGCGGTGATATCGCTTCCCGCCTTCGACAGCGCATTCGCAGCGACCACCGTGCTGACGATCGCGACCGCCGCGAGCAGCCCCACCGCGAACAGCAGCTTGGTGCGGATGCCGCGGTTCGCGAACCAACGGCCGACGACGGCGAACCGTCCCGACATGGACGGGGCCGCGACCGCGACCTGCGGCGGCGACATCGTGAGCGTTGACATTGATCGACCTTTCAGTTGAAACTGCGCTCACGTTTTATCGGCGATGAGCATGGCATTGTGAGGAGGCTTCCGCCGCCTTGCGGCCGGTCGTCTGCCCGTGATTGTTGGTTGTGCGGCTGTGCTTTCAGGCGGCCACTGCGGTGTCGACGTCCAGACCGAGAAGCAGTTGACCCTCGAGCTTGTAGGCGCCGACCACGAGTTCGCGGACGGTGCCGGTGAGCGTGTCCGGCGGCGGCTCGAACTGGTCGTCGCTGACGTCCACGACGCCGCCGATGCGGTCGACAAGGAGCGCGATCGACTCGCCGGCCACGAGGACGACAACCAGCATCGGCTGGCTCTCGCCGTTGCGCGTGCGCAGCTGCAGCCGTTCGCGGAGATCGACCGTCGTCACGACCTGGCCGCGCAGGTTGATCAGCCCGGCCACGGTCGGCGGCGCGAGCGGCACGCTGGTGATGGCCTGCTGGCGCAGCACCTCACGGACGCGCTCGACCTCGATCCCGTAGAGGCCGTTGCCCAGCCAGAACGTCGCGTACTGCTTGGTCATGCCGTCACCGCCGAGACGAGGTCGCCGTGATTGGGACGGTGACCGTTCGTGCGGCTACCGCCGGACCGAACCGGCGAACCGCCGTGGGAATCGACTTGCTGCTGGACGTTGAAGAAGTCCGGGTCCGCGGCGAGGATCGTCTGCTCGACGTCGAGCAGGCCGACCACGTGGTCCTTGACGACCACCGAGCCGACGAAGCCGTGGTCGTCCACGTCACTGCGGACGTCGTTGTCCTGCTCGACGATGTCGATGATCTCGTCCATCACGATCGCCACGCTGTGACCCTCGCGCGAGTAGACCGCCACGGGCAGCTCGGCCCGCTCGGTCTCGTGCGTGCCGAGCAGCCGGGCGAGCCGGACCAGCGGCACGATACGGCCGCGGTATTGGACCACCTCGCGGCTGCCGACCGACTCGATGGTGGCGGCAGAGATCATCTCCAGGCGCGTCACCATGGACATGGAGATCGCGACGCGGCGGTCGTCGCCGACACCGGCGATGAGCAGCCGCTCCGGCTCGCGGACCGCCTTCGCGTTGTTGTTCGCGAACGCCTCGGCCGCACGCTCGGCAGCGTCCGAACGCAGCGCGCGGCGAGCCAGGTTCTGCACGTCCAGGATCAGCGCGACCTTGCCGTCGCCGAGGATCGTCGCACCGGAGTACACGCCGATGTTCTTCAGCCGTGCACTGAGCGCCTTGACCACGATCTCCTCGGTGTTGACGACGCGGTCGACCAGGAGTCCGAAGCGGCGGTTGCCGGCCTGCAGCACGGCGATCACCTGGTTGCCACGGCGGGACCCGTCGTCTTCGTCGGACGCTTCGCGGGACACGCCGAGCACCTCGGCCAGGTCGATCAGCGGGAGCAGCACGCCGCGCAGCCGGTAGACCGGCGCGCCCGCGACCTCTTCGATGGGCGAACCGGAGTGCCCGCTCTCCAGGGCGACCAGCTCGAGCAGGCTCACCTGCGGGACCGCGTACCGGCCGGAGCCGCACTCGACGGTGAGCGCCGGCACGATCGCCAGCGTGAGCGGCACGCGCAGCCGGCACGTCGTGCCCTCGCCCGGCGAGGACTCGATCTCGATCGCGCCGCCGATGGCCTCGATGTTGGTCTTGACGACATCCATGCCGACGCCACGGCCGGACACGTTGGTGACGGCGGCGGCCGTGGAGAAGCCCGGCTCGAAGATCAGCTGGAGCAGCTCGGCGTCGGACATCTCGGCAAGCTCGGCCGACGAACGCAGGCCACGTTCGGCTGCCTTCGCGGAGATCTTCGCCGGGTCGATCCCGGCGCCGTCGTCGGCGACCTCGATCACGACCTGGCCGCTGTTGTGATAGGCGCGCAGGCTCAGCACACCCTCGGCGGGCTTGCCCGCAGCCTCACGCTCGGCCGGCGCCTCGATGCCGTGGTCCACGGAGTTTCGGACCAAGTGCGTCAGCGGGTCCTTGATGGCCTCCAGCAGCGCGCGGTCCAGCTCGGTGTCCTGGCCCGTCATGGCCAGACGCACCTGGCGACCGCACTGTGCACCGAGGTCGCGGACGACCCGCGGCAGCTTCGACCAGATGTGATCGATCGGCTGCATCCGGGTCTTCATGATGCTTTCCTGCAGATCCGTCGTGATCACGCTCAGCCGCTGGGCGGTGCGCGTGAGCGCCGGGTCGGACAGCTCGCCGACACCACGGATCAGCTGGTTGCGGGTGAGCACCAGCTCGCCGGCGAGCCGCATGAGCGCGTCCAGCACGTCGACGTCCACACGCAGCGAGCTCTCGGCGGCGCTGCGCTTGTTCTCCGCCTTCGGTGCGGGAGCGCTCGGCTTCGCGGCCGGTGCGCTCGGCTTCGCGGCCGGTGCGCTCGGCTTGGGCACGGCCTGCGGTTCCGGCGCGGGTGCCTCGGCAACCGGCGCGTCGGCGACAGGTTCGGGCTTCTCGACCGCGGGCTGCGCTACGACGGGCTCCTCGGCGGGGGCCGCCTCATCACGCATCTGGGCGCGCAGCTGATCCATGACCGGCTCGATCTCCACGTCACCTTCGGCACCGTTCGCCTCGATCGAGGCGAGCAGGGCGCGCACGGTGTCGACCATCAGCAGCAGCGCGTCCGCCGTCGGCGTCGTCATCGTCTGCAGGCCGTCGCGCAGCCGCGACAGCAGGGATTCACCGGTGTGGGTCAGCTTCTCCAGCCGGTTGAACGCGAGGAACCCGCTGGTGCCCTTGATCGTGTGGATCGTGCGGAACGCGCTGGACAAGATCTCGCGCGAGCCGGGGTCGACTTCCAGAGCAAGTAGGTCACGATCGAGTTGGTCGAGGTTTTCGCTGCTCTCGATCAGAAATTCCTGGACGATCTCGTCCATCTCATCCATCGGGTCTCCGTCCGTCATCCCTGACGGACGCACAATCGGCAAAAACCCTTTGAAGGTAAGCGATTCCGCCTAGATGCTGAGGCGCCGCACGCCGACTGGCCGCCGGCCTGGATCGCTGATGCGCAGGAACGCGGTACCGAGGTGCGAGGCGAGGCCGCGCCCGTGCGCGATGTCGTGACTGGTCCAGCGGCGGTGGGTGCGGTGCGCGAACTCCAGCACGCCGACCGGTTGTCCGTCCACCATGAACGGGATCATCAGCAGGCTGGCGTGGCCGAGACGCTGCAGCGTCCGGCGCTCCGCGGAGTCGGCGTGCGGGTCGTCGACATGGATCTCCATCGTGTTGCCGGTCTGCAGCACGGCCTCGGTCGTCGGGTACTCGGCGAGCGGATACACCGTCGGGTCGATCTCGGCGCCACTGGACGTGATCTCGCGCAACTGCCGGTCCGTGCCCAGGATCGAAACGCCGATCACGTCGACGCCCAGTTCGCGCGCGGCCCGCGCGACGGCTGCGTGGATCTCGGCGACACCGGTCGCATTCGACAGCACCGAAGTGACCGCGTGCATCGCCTGCGCGCCGGACGCCGCCGCGCCGCCGGTCGTGTGCCGCTGCAGGAGGTGCTTACGCGCCTGCTGGCAGGTGGCCATGACACGGTGGCTGATCGGCCCGGCCGACGTCGCCGGCTTGCCGACCGCCCAGCCCTGCCCGAAGTCGACGTCGAACTCGGCGAGCGCGGTGAGGTCGTCGAGGGTCTCGACGCCCTCGCCGATGACGGCGGCGCCGATGCGGTGCGAGAAGGTCACGAGCGCCTCGAGCACGGCGCTCTGCGCGGCGCTGTCGTGCACGCCCGCGACGACGGACCGGTCGATCTTGACGATGTTCGGGCGCATCGAGGCGAGCCGCAGCAGGCCGGCATAGCCGGTGCTGACGTCGTCGACGGCGATCTGTGCACCGCGCAGGCGCAACCAGGACAGCTGGTCACGCAGCGCGATCTGGTTGCTGGACTTGTGCTCGGTGATCTCGATGATCACGCCCTCGAGGTCCTCGGTCCAGCACTTCGCGACGGCAGGGTGGTGCACGACGTCCGGGGACACGTTGACCGAGAGGCGCACTCCCGCGGGCAACTCGCCGCGGCGGGCCATCGCCGCACGCACGCACGCAGTCTCCAGCGTGTAACCGAAGCCGGCCTCGTGCGCCTGTGCGAAGACCTGGTCGACGGGCATGCCGGGTGCGTGGCGGAACCGCGCCAGCGCCTCCATCGCGAACAGGCCGCCGGTGGTGACGTCGACGATGGGCTGGAACACGATCTCCAGGCCGTCGAGCACCGCCGCCACGTCCACCTCGGGGCGCGGCGCGCTCGCGGGAGCCGCCGCCGACACCGTCGCCGGCGTTGCGGGCACAGCAACCGGCGCTGCCGGCGCCGCCACCTGGGCGCTGCTTGCCGGCTGCGGCCGTACGGCCGTACCGGTCGTCGCGCCGCCGTTACCGGCAGGCGCCTCGGTGGTCTTTTCCGACGAAGAAATGCTCACGGTGTCCATATTCGCTCCAAGCAGCTGCGGGCAGCTGGCGGTCAGGCCTCCGTGCTGAGATCGGCAGCACACCGCCGAAGCTGAGCTGCGCGGCGGAGCTTCATTCCCCGCCCAGTCTGCCGATTGCTCTAGTCGAGCGACAAGTACAACCCGAGGGACCCCTGCCCCCATGCCCAGATTCCGTTCCATCGCCACTGCCGTGCTCGCGTCCGCGCTCTGCGTCGTCGCGTTCACCGCCGGCCCGGTCGCGGCCCAGGCCGCGAGCGCGCCGAGTGCTACCACCACGACGAGCAGCACGGCGAGTTCCGCCCTGTGCCCGCAGATTCCCGGACGGATCTGGTGCCTCGCCGAGCGCGCTCCGATCGCCACGACCAGTACCGCGAGCAGCGGCCAGATGCGTGCGTTCACCGCGACGCCGTCCACGGATTCCCCTTACACGCCCGCGGATCTGAGGTCCGCGTACGAGATCCCGTCCAGCACGGTCACCACAACCGTCGCGATCGTGGACGCCTACGATGCCCCGAACGTCGAGGCGGACCTGGCGACCTACCGCGGCACTTACGGGCTGCCCGCCTGCACCAGCGCGAACGGCTGCTTCACCAAGGTCAACCAGAACGGCGCCACTGCTCCGCTGCCTGCGGCCAACTCCGACTGGGTCGGCGAGACCACGCTGGACGTCGAGATGGTCTCGGCCGTCTGCCCCACCTGCCACATCCTGCTGGTTGAGGCATCCGACGACGACCGCTCGGGCCAGCCCAACCTGGAGACCGCCGTCGCCACCGCGGCGCGGCTCGGCGCGAAGTACGTGTCGATGTCATGGGGTTCGGGCGAGTACGGCGGGGAAAGCAGCCAGGACGCCACCTACTTCAGCGCCCCGAACGTCACCTACGTCGCGGCCTCCGGCGACGGCGGCTACGCGTCGTCGTGGCCCGCGGTCAGCCCGAACGTCGTCGCGGTCGGCGGCACCACGCTGCTGCGCAACTCGGCTACGGCCCGCGGCTGGTCGGAGTCGGTCTGGTCGGACAGTACCGGTGGCGGCACCGGTTCGGGCTGCTCCAGCTACGAGCCGCGGCCGTCCTGGCAGAGTTCGTCCGTGATCACGTCGGTCTGCGCGGGACGGGCCATGAACGATCTCGCGATCATCGCGGACCCTGACCCGGGCGTGATGGTCTACCAGGGTGGTTCGTGGTGGCGCTACGGCGGCACGTCCGCCGGCGCCCCGATGATCGCGGCACTGGAGGCCATCGCGGGCACCGCCGGTGACGCGGTCTCCTACCCCTACACGCATTCAGCCGCATTCAACGACGTGACCAGCGGGAGCAACGGCTCGTGCGGCAACGTGCTGTGCCAGGCACGGTCCGGCTGGGACGGCCCGACAGGCGTCGGCACCCCGATCGGCGTCACCGGTCTGAGCGCCCAGGGAGCCCTCGTCGGCAGCGCGCCGACCGGCTCCTCGGGTTCCACCGGCGGGTCAGGTTCGGGAGCGACGTCGGGCACGACATCCGGCTCCGGGTCGACGTCGGGCTCCGGCTCGACCTCCGGTTCCGGTTCGACGTCCACGACGCGGCAGAACGACCCGCCCAAGATCACCGTGCACAACCCGGGCCGCGTGACGACCACGGCAGGCCATCGGATACGACTGAGCGTGGCCGCGAACGACCGCGCCGGCCTGGCCGTCACATATCGCGCCACCGGCCTCCCGTCGGGCACCCGGCTCACCACCACCGGGCACATCATCGGACGCCCGCGTCACGCCGGACGGACCCGTGTCCGGGTCACCGCGACGGACACGGCAGGCGACTCGGCCGGCATCGGGTTCACCTGGCACGTACGCGCCCACCGGATCGTCCCGCGCTCGACGCCGCACGTCGCCGGTACCGCCCGCCGCGGACGCACGCTCCACGCAGCGTGGGGCAGCCTGCGCGTGGACAGCCGGCGCGGCTCGGTCATCCACCCGCAGGTGCACGTGCAGTGGTACGTCGCCGGGCATGCGATCAAGGGCGCGACGCACCGCACGCTTCGCGTCGCATCCGGGTACCGCGGCAAGCGCATCACGTTCCGACTGATCGCCCAGAAGCCCAACTTCGCCCGGTATGCACGGATGTCGCTGAGCAGCCGCCGGGTCCGGTAACCGCTCGGGTGGCAGCGTGCTGTGCGCGGCCGTAGCGTGCCGGCATGCACCGCAGCTCGTCGCGCCGGGTCCTGGTCGCGCTCACCACTACAGCGCTCACCGCGTCCGGCCTGGCGACCGCCGCACTCGCTGACGCGGCCACGCCCCTGGCCGCGGGCGCGGTCCACACCGAGCGCAGGTCCGGGTCGCCCGCCCAGGTCGCCGAGCGGTTCACGCTGCGCCTGCACGGCACCGCGCCCCGGCCGAAGAACGGTCGCCAGCACCCGCTACGTCTGCACGGGTGATGCCACCCACCCGCACTGGGAGCTGCCCTAGGCGTGCCATCACCCGATCTGTGAGACAAAATGATCAGTTTGTCTTATAGTCGAGACACAGGCGGAGGGAATGTCGTGGACGGTCGGACGTGAGACCTGGCAACTGGCTGGACCGTGACTACGGCGCGGAAGCGGCCCAGCGGCTGCTGGACGCGGCCGGCGAGCTGTTCGCCGAGCGGGGCGTCGCGGCGGTCGGGATGGCCGACGTGGCGCAGGCGGCCGGCTGTTCACGCGCGACGCTGTACCGCTACTTCGCCAGCCGCACCGAGCTGCGGACCGCGTTCGTGCATCGCGAGGCGCGCCGGGTGGGCGCCGCTGTCGCGACCGAACTCGCCGACGTGACCGATCCGCACGAGCGGGTACTCACCGGCGTCCAGGCGGCGCTGCGGCGCGTCCGGCTCGACCCCACGATGTCGAGCTGGTTCCGCGCCGACGCGGGCGGGATCGGAATGTCGCTAGGGCAGTCCTCACCGGTGATCGAGACGATCGTGGGCGGCTTCCTCGGCGAGAACGCGGGTGAGCACGCGCAACGCCGCGCCCGGTGGATGGTGCGCATGATCGTCTCGCTGCTGGCGATGCCCGGCACCGACCCCGCCGACGAGCGCGAACTGCTCGAGCGTTTCGTCCGCGCGGTCCTCGACGACGCCGCCGACGACGCCGACGACGAACCGTCGCGCCGCTCCGGGCGGCGCGGATGACGGCGACCGTGCCGGCCAGCTACGACCCGTACGACCCGGCCGTGCTCGACAACCCGTACGAGGCCTACCGCCGGCTGCGCGACGAAGACCCCGTCCACCTGCACCACGGCCGCGGCGCCGACGGCGACTTCTACGTGCTGTCCCGTTTCGGCGATATCTGGGACGCCGTGCGCGACACCACGACCTTCTCGTCCGCGCAGGGATTGACGTTCCGCAACGAGTCGGACGCGCTCGGGCTGGCACCGACGATCGTGATGCTGGACCCGCCGGTGCACACGAAGCTGCGCGCGCTCATCGGCGCGGCGTTCACCCCCCGCCGGGTGACGCGGTTGGAGGACGAGCTGCGGTCGTTCGTGCGGAGCCGCATCACCGTGATGGAGCAGAAGGCGGCGGCCGGTGCACCGGTCGACCTGCACCAGGACTTCTCCTCCCCCATTCCGACGTTCGTGCTCGGGTCGCTGCTGGGCATCCCGGAGAGCGACCGCGCCCGGTTCGACCCGTGGGTGCGCGGACTGACCCGGCTGCAGAACGCCGGCTTCGCCGTCGAGGAGATCACCGACGCGTTCGCGTCCGTCGCGGAGATGTACGCGTACTTCAGCGACGTGATCGTGGCGCGGCGACGCGAGCCGGCCGACGACCTGCTCGGCGCGCTCGTCGCCGCGGAGATCGACGGCGAGCGGCTCAGCGACTGGGACATCCTCGGTTTCTGCTTCGTGATGGTCGCCGGTGGCAACGACACGACCGGCAACCTGATCTCGCACGGCGTGATGTTGCTGGATGGCGACCATGCGGCGCGCGAACGACTTGTCGCCGAACCGTCGCTGATCCCCGGCGCGCTGCTGGAGTTCCTGCGGCTGGAGTCGTCGGTGCAGGGCCTGGCGCGGATGACGACCCGTCCGGTGGTGGTCGGCGACAGCGAGATCCCCGAAGGCGTCAAGGTGATGATGCTGTACGGCTCGGGCAACCGCGACGAGCGCGAGTTCGGCCCGGACGCGGATCGCCTCGACATCACTCGCGAGGTGAGGCGGCACCTGGCCTTCTCCAGCGGCGCACACTTCTGCATCGGTTCGCACTTCGCACGGCTGCAGGCCCGGGTCGCGTTCGAGGAGTTGCTCGCGCGCCAACCGCGGATCGGCGTCGACGTGGCCGCCGGCAGCCGCCTGCACTCGTCCTTCGTCCGGGGCTGGATCACCTTGCCGGCAACGGGAATTGTGGGCAGTTAGCCGCGGGTCGCGACTCGTCCTTTCCAGGCGGCGCCGCGGCCGGCCCGGTGGCGGCGCGCCGAGTCGACGGTCATCGCCACGTAGAGGACGGCGGTCGCCGGCAGCAGCAGCGCGCGCCACGGCGCGAGCCGGTAGTGCCGCAGGATGGGGACGAACGTCGCGGCCATGACCAGCCACGCGATCCCGCCCAGCGCTGCAAGCACCCAGTCGCCGAGCGCGAAGCCGGCGACCAGAGCGGCGGGCGGCACCACGTACGTCAAGAGCAGGCCGACAACGGTGCCGGCCAGCAGCACCGGCGAGTGCCGCAACTGGGTGTAGGCGCTGCGGGCGACCATGTCCCAGAGGTCGCGCAGGTGCGGGTACGGCCGGACGCTGACGATCTCTTCCGAAAGCCCGAGCCAGATCCGTCCACGCCGCTTGAGCAACCGCCCGAGCGAGACGTCGTCGATCACCGCGCCGCGAATCTCCGGTAGGCCACCGGCAGCAGCGAGCGCCGCGCGACGCACCAGCATGCAGCCACCGGCGGCAGCCGCGGTGCCGCCTGCGCCGTTCACGCGTGCGAACGGGTAGAGCTGCGCGAAGAAGTAGACGAACGCGGGGACGATCAGCCGCTCCCAGAAGGACTCCGCGCGCAGCCGGACCATCTGCGAGGTCAGGTCGAGCCGGTTCGCCGTCGCAGCGCGCACCAGCGCGGTCACGGCATCCGGCGGATAGGCGATGTCCGCGTCGGTGAACAGCAGGTAGTCCGGCGCGCCGGCGTGCTCGACACCCGTGGCCATCGCCGCGACCTTGCCGGCCCAGCCCGGCGGCGGCCCGCCGCCGCGTACTACGTCCGCACCGGCCGCCGCGGCGAGTTCACCGGTGCTGTCGCCGCTGTCGTCGTCGACCACAACTACCCGGAACGGGCCGGGATAGCGCTGCGCGAGCAGCGTGGGCAAGGTGAGCGGCAGCACCTGCGCCTCGTCGCGCGCCGGTACGACAGCGACCACGCTGGGCCACGAACCGGGGTCCTCGCCGCGCGGGAGCGTGATAGACGTCCGCCAGAAACGTCCGTGAGCGGCAGCCAGGTACAGCCAGATCGCCAGGCTCAACGCACCGACGATCCGCTCCCCCACGCATGCATTGTCGCTGCCGCGCCCGGCCGGCCGTGCCGCGGGCTGCGGTGGCTGGTCCCGCCCGCACGCCATTCGGGGCCCGCCGGCAGATCCGGGTCGTCGTCGTCGACGATTCTGGTCTGCCGGGCAGCCCAACCGAACGCGCAGGACGCGGCGTAGTCGAGCTCCAACTTCTCGATTCCGGAATCGACCGGCGGAAGGGTGCCGTCGCGCAGGAAGTCGGAAACCCAGCCGACGATCTGCCCGACCGGGTCGTTCCGGTCGAAGGCCGCGGCGCACAACCGCGGCGGGATGCCAAGCAGCTCAGGCAGGCGTGCTGCCGGGACACCGAGCATCAGGTCGAAGGCGGAGAACATCCCGGCGGTGAATGCCAGATCGGCCGAACCGGTCAGGTACTTGTCGGCCAGCAGCTCGGCCATCCGCGCGCGCGCCAGAACGGCAGCCATGTTCGTGTCGCCGGTGGGCCCGGCCGGACGGAGCAGCAGCGTGGGAATCCAGCCGCGTACCCGGTTCAGGCCGACGAGAACGAGCGCCTGCCGCAGGCTGCGCACTTCCCGTCGGGTCTCGCCGAGCCTGCCCTGCGAGGCCAACTGCACCAACTGGTACACCAGCTCGGGCTCCGGTCGCAGGATCTCCTCCAGCCGGGCGTAGTTGACGTCGTCGTCGAGCACGGCGGTGGACAGGGCGAGCAGGCCGTGCCGGGACGGACCGCTGGTCGGCCCGCTGATCGTCTCGGGGCGGCCGAGGAGGTATCCCTGGAACAGGTCGAAACCCAGTGCGAGGCACTCGTCCCACTGCTGCTCGGTTTCCACCTTCTCCGCCAGCAGCTGCAGGTCGTACTCGCGACAGGCCGTGACGACGCCCGCGAGCTCGTCCCGGGGTGTGGCCTGCAGGTCGATCTTGACGATGTCCACCAGCTCGAGCAGCGTCTCGTCGCGGCCGGACCAGATGAAATCGTCGGCCGCGAGGCGGTATCCGGCCCGCTTGAGCGCGCGGCACCCGGCCAGCACCTCGTCGTCGATCTCGACCGTCTCCAGGATCTCCACGACGGTCTGCCTGGGCGGCAGGCTGATCGGAGCCCGGCCGGTGAGGATCGCCCGGTCCGCGTTGCAGTACAGCTCCTTGCCGCCGGTCAATTGCATGACGCCGATGCCGAGCGCCCCGAAGATGACCGTGTCGGTCATCTGGTCGCCGTCCATGCCTGTCGACAGGAATTCGTCGGCTCGTCGGCTGTTCGCCGTTGCGCGGTACAGCAGCTCGTAGCCGACGATCTCGCGCCGGCGGTTCATTATCGGCTGACGCCCGACATTCGCGGTCGTCATCGCATGCGCCGTCTCGGCGGTCCGGTAACGTCCTGTTCGTCGGTCATCGTCCATCCTTGGCTGATGATTCGCGTGTGCGAACCCAGGCGACGCCGCCACCGGCACGGCAGCGTGGCGTCGCGGAAGATCCGCCTTCTCACGATCGGCAGGGCCAGCCGGAACCTGAGCCCAAGTTTCGAGCCGGCTTCCGGGGTCGCCGAACGGGACGACGGCTAGCGCGATGGGTCGATGAGGATCTTCGCGTGCGTCTCGGGGTCGCCCAGCGCCGTGAAGGCGTCGTCGACACCGTCGAGGCCGACGGTTCCGGTAACAATCGGGGCGGCGTTCACCTTGCCGTCGGCGAGCAGCTGGAGCGAGTCGTGGAACTCCAGCGGCGTGTAGCCGAGCACGAAGCGCAGCTCGATCTCCTTGTTGATCGCCATCACCGGACGGACCTTGTCGGGCTGCATGCACACGCCGACCACGACCACGCGTGAATAGATCGGCGCGGTCGAGATCAGCTGATCGATCATGCCGGGGACGCCGACGCATTCGAAGACCACCGGACGCTTCGGCGTGGCTGCCCCGACCGCCTCCGCCGCGCGGTAGATCCGCCACCACGGGACGAGCGGAATCCGGCGCAGCTTCTCCATCGACCCCACGGCTAGGTCGAGCACCTCGGGCGCGCTGTGCAGGTGACCGTGGCCGTCCACGAATGGCGATTCCCGCTTCGGGTCGACCACGACGTCCGCGCCGCACACGGTGGCGAGCGCGCGCCGTCCGGCCGACAGATCGCTCGCGATCACGGTGCGGACGCCGCTGGCCTTGAGCATGCAGATCACCGCGAGCCCGACCGGCCCGCAGCCGATCACGACCGCGACCTGGTTCTTCTTGATCTCGCTACGGCGCACCGCGTGCAGGCCGACGGCCATCGGTTCGGTGAGGGCTGCCAGCTCGGTCGACAGTCCGTTCGGGACGGCGAGCGTCAGCGACTCCTCGACGAGCATCTGTTCGGCGTAGCCACCGGGTGCCGACGCGGACAGCCCGGTCGTGTGGACGGCGCCGGCGCTGCGCAGCAGCGGGAAGGAGACCACGCGAGTTCCCGGCGGCAGGGACTTGCCGGCCCTGGGTCCGGCGGAGACGACCTCGCCGCAGAACTCGTGGCCGAGCACGGTCGGCTGGTTCGACCGGAAGATGCCGTCATAGCCGGTCTCGGCGGTGATGTCGGCGAGCTCGTCGCAGTGCTGCCGGGCGTGCAGGTCCGAGCCGCAGATGCC
>DASTXN010000034.1:0-2489 GCA_035765515.1 Jatrophihabitantaceae bacterium
CGCGTCGCGGAAGGCGTGGGCGGTCCGGCGCAGCGCGGCCTCGGGATCCACGCCCGTCGCGACGGCCTCGCGCACGAGTTCGAACAGCCGCGCACCGATCTCGTCCTCCGAAGAGCCTGCCGAGTGGCGCGTTTGGGTGCCGAGTGGCGCGATATCTCGCGCCACTGGAGGGGTTATCGCGCCACTCGCGTGGGCAGCTAAGCCGGCGCGGTCGGCGCGCGAGACCAGTTTCGCGGTCAGTGCGAGCGCGGGCTGCGCCAGCGGCACCCCGTCCACGGCGGACGTGCGGCCCTTCTCGGCTACCTTGAGCTCCTCCCAGAGCTCAGTCTGTTCCTGCACCGACGCCACGCGAACTCCGGCGAACACGTGCGGGTGGCGGGCCACCAGCTTGTCGACCAGGTCCCCGGCCACGTCCTCGATGTCGAACCGCCCGGAATCGGCCGGCAGCTCCGCGGCGATGCGCGCGTGGAACAGCACCTGCAGCAGCAGGTCACCGAGCTCCTCGCGCAGCAGGGTCAGGTCGCCGGTTTCGATCGCCTCGAGGACCTCGTAGGTCTCCTCCAACAGGTACCGGGTGAGCGAGGCGTGCGTCTGCTCGGCGTCCCACGGGCAGCCACCGGGCGAGCGCAGCCGGTCCATGACCTCGACCGCACGCTGCAGCTGCGATCCCGGCTCCCCACGCCCCGGCGCCATGCTCAGGTGCCCGGGACCACCGGCGCCTCGTTGCCGTACGAGGCGACGTTGAGCTGGACGAAGCTGGGTGCACCGTCGGCCGGGTCCGTCTTGAGCGACAGCGACGACTCGTCCCAGCTGCCGTAACGTCCGCTGACGCTCACCGGCAGGTGCAGGTTCTCGATCGCCTTGAAGATCGGGCCCGCGTCGTTGGTCGCCCCGACGCGCTGCGCGAGCAGGCCCTCCAGCGCGCTGTCACGCACGTCGAGCGCCGCGAAGCTGGCCTTGAAGCCGTACTTCGTGTACTGCTTCGCCTGCTCGGCCTTGCTGGCGCCCTGCGTGAGTTGTTGCTCGGCGGACGCCACCACGCTGTCGCTCGGAATTCCGCCGGACGTCTTGGCGAGCGCCTTGGAGAACAGCTCCTCGCGGATGAGCGCGGTGAGCACGTAGCTGCGCGGCACGATCGTCTGCGGCGCGCCGGACTGCGACTGCACCGTGAACGGCTTGGCGTCCACCGTGAGGTACTGCGCGACGTCCGAGTCGCTGATGTGATCGTTGCCGACGACCGCGGCGGTGCCGATCTTGCTGTCACAGCCGGTCAGACCCAGGACGGCGAGACCCGCGACGGCGGCGAGGACGGTCAGCTTGCGAAAACCGCGCATGCGCACGGTTCGCTTCGTTCGTTCGCTCACGACACGGACTCTCTCACACGAGGCTGCGCGATCTGCGCCAGGACCTCGCCGCACCAGCGCAGCAGCGGGATGTCACGCATTGGCTCGGCGCCACGGAGGGGAGCTTGCGACCCGACCCGGCCAGCAGAGTTCACTTCGGCGAACGAGCCGTCCGGCTTCACCACGCCCTTCGGACGAGGCACGGTGACCGTCGAGACGGCCTGCTTGTAGTGGGCCTTCTCGTACAGGCGCTGCAACCGCAGCTGGGCGGACTCGGGCAGCTCCAGCGGGCCGAATCGCACGGTGTTGCCCTGCAGCGCCACCTCCGTGACGCCGTAAGAGCGGCAGAGCACCTTGAACCGGGCCACCGCCAGCAGGTTCTCCACCGGGGCCGGGATCGGCCCGTACCGGTCGATGAGCTCGGCGCGCACCGCGTCGACGGCGTCGTCGCTGGCGGCCGAAGCCAGGGCGCGGTACGCCTCCAGGCGCAGCCGCTCGCCGGGCAGGTAGTCGGCAGGCAGGTTGGCGTCGACGGGGAGCTCGACGCGGACTTCCTGATCCTCCGGACGGCCCTCGCCACTGGGATCACGGAAGTCCGCCACGGCCTCGCCGACCAGGCGCACGTACAGGTCGAAGCCGACGCCGGCGATGTGCCCGGACTGCTCGCCGCCCAACAGGTTCCCGGACCCGCGAATCTCCAGGTCCTTCATCGCGACGGCCATCCCCGCACCCATCTCGGTGTGCTGGGCGATGGTCGCGAGACGGTCGTACGCGGTCTCGGTGAGCGGTCGCTCAGGTGGATAGGTGAAGTAGGCGTAGCCGCGCTCGCGGCCACGTCCGACCCGGCCGCGCAGCTGGTGAAGCTGGGACAGGCCGAACATGTCGGCGCGGTCGACGATCAGCGTGTTCGCATTCGGGATGTCCAGACCGGACTCGACGATCGTGGTCGCGACCAGCACGTCGTAGCTCTTCTCCCAGAAGCCGACCATGATCTGTTCGAGGGCACCCTCGCTCATCTGCCCGTGCGCGACGGCGATGCGCGCCTCGGGAACCAGCTCGGCCAGCTTGGACGCGGCGCGGTTGATCGACTCGACCCGGTTGTGAATGTAGAACACCTGACCGTCGCGCAGCAGCTCGCGCCGGACC
>DASTXN010000035.1:0-3245 GCA_035765515.1 Jatrophihabitantaceae bacterium
GTATCGGCCGCGCCGCGGCCGGAGCAGACCCCCACCAGACTCGACCGGACCGGCAGCAAGGTGGCGTCGACCACCCGTCACACGTCACCAACAGCCGCCTCCACGGCGGCGTGAAAGTCCATTGGGCCTAGGCTACGGCGCGTAGACTGCGGCCAGCCGTGCCGGCACGCCCGGTGCTCGCACGACAGCAGCCGATGCTCCCTCCGCCCGCCGCGACTCCCTCGTCCCGTCTTGAGGGCGCTGGGCGCTGCCCGAGCCGGCCTTCGTGTCCGGTGAGTTCCTCATCGCGGTCAAGGTGTAGCCGGCACGACCGGGCGGGCGTGGAATCTGGTGGGCACGCTCTATGCACCAGCTACAAGCTAGCTGTGAGCGCACCGACGCGCTGTCGCCCGGCGTCCCATGTCCGCTGCCTGTTCCGCGTCCGCGCGACGCCCTCGGCGGCGTGCCAGTCACATCCGCGCAGCGGCGCGACGCGGCCAGCAGGTGCACCGCCGGGTGGCCGATGTGCAGGCTGAGTTCGACAGCGATCACGACGGCCGCAGCGAGCGGCGCGACTGGTGGATCCGCACCGCGGCGAATCGGTGCTACGGTGAGTTCGGTTAGGCATTGGTCCTTCACGTCGCAGCGCGCGGGATTTCTGCAGCGCGCGACAACGCTTCCCTCATCCGTCTCGGACCGGCTGGCGGCGTATCACGTCACGACCCCGGGTTTGCGCACCGTGCGCGCCCGGACAGCATCCGAGAGGAGCGCAGCATGGCACAGGGCACCGTGAAATGGTTCAACAGCGAAAAGGGCTTCGGCTTCATCGCCCCGGACGACGGCAGCAAGGACGTGTTCGTCCACTACTCCAACCTCGCCGGTGATGGCTACAAGAGCCTCGATGACAACCAGCGCGTCGAGTTCGATGTCGTCGCGGGCCAGAAGGGCCCGCAGGCCGAGAACGTCCAGGCGGTCTGAACGGCCCTCCGCGCGCAGCGTCTCGCGGCGCCGCGCGGAACACGATTTCCGTCTGGCGGGACGGTACTTGATTCAGGTCAGGGACCGGTCTGCGTTTGCTCAGGCAGCCCCGTCGCGGACTTGGTCAGGAGACTCATGGACGCAGCCGACCTCACGTCTGAGCTGGTGGGCCGCGACGTCCTCGATGCCGCTGGTCAACACCTTGGTCGCGTGGACGGTCTCTTCCGAGACTTCGACACGCCGGACCTGGTGTTCGCGGCGGTCGCGATGATCCGTCGCGGTCGGCGGCGGCTGGTGTTCGTACCCCTCGTCGGTGCGACGATTCAGGCAGCGTCCGTCACGCTGCGCTGCGGCGCGTTGCTGGCCCGCCGGGCACCGCAGATCCGGCCGGGGTGCGGGTTACCGGTCGAGCTCGAGGCCGACCTGTACCGGCACTATGACCTCGCCTACCGGCGGCGCGAGCACGGCGAAGCGCGTCTGCTGGCCGTTGGTCAGGGAAAGCATCGTCGATGAGTTCTTGTCCTGCGTCGGCAGGGTATTCGCTGCGATCCCCCGTTGGAGCAGCGGCGACGGTGTAGCGTCAACGGGGTCGCGAGTATCTCGCACGCTGGCCATTCGACGCCGGCCTCGGCTTTCGATGAACCACCACCAGGCTGCGTTACGCGGCCGGATTGGGGCCTTCGATGGCCATCACTCTTATCGCCACGCCAGACCCGCCACCGTCCACACGTGTGATCATCCGCCGTGTCCAGACGCTGCGCGACAGGCGCACCGCCCTGTCTTCGCTTCGGGCGATGCCGCCCCGCACTCGATCGCATCGCCTTCCCGATGCCCCAGGTGGAACGCCCGCGGCGCGACCTTTGACGACGCGGGGATAAGGGAGTGTCGTCATGAGCAAGAACAAGGGCGGCCGGGAAGTCCGCAAGCCCAAGCAGCCCGTCAAGGCCAAGCCAGCCAAGTTTGGGACCGATGCCTCCCGCATCGAACGCCAAGTCAAGCTCTCACCCGGACGCTGACGGGAGCCTGACCCGGTTCTCCGGACACGGGTGGTGTGCTGATCATGCCGCCTCGATGGCGGCGGTGTGAAGGTTCTCGAACTCGATGGGGCTCAGGTCGCCGAGGCTGGTGTGCCGGCGGCGGGGGTTGTACCAGGCCTCGATCCATTCGAAGATCGCCGAGGTGAGCTGTTCCTGGCTGTCCCAGCGTCGGGTGTCGAGCAGTTCGCGCTGCATGGTCGACCAGAACGACTCGATCATCGTGTTGTCGACCGAGCTGGCGACCCGGCCCATGGAGCCGAGCAGGCCGGCCTCGCGCAGCCGGTGCCCGAACACCCAGGACGTGTAGACGCTGCCGCGGTCGCTGTGGACCACCGCGCCGGGCTGAGGTTGGCGGCGCCAGGTCGCCATCTGCAGGGCGTCGACGACCAGCTCGGCGCGGATGTGGTCGGCGATAGACCAGCCCACGACGGTGCGGCTGAACACGTCGAGCACGGCGCAGCAGTAGACCTTCCCGGTGCCGGTTGGGTGCTCGGTGACGTCGGTGCACCACAGCCGGTTCGGGGTGTCGGCGACGAACCGACGCTGCACCAGGTCCTCGTGCGGGGCCGGCGCCGGCCGCGTGCGGCGCTTACGGTGGGTGTTGCCGCCGATCCCGGCTCTGCCGGTGATCCGCAGCAGCCGGGCGACCCGCTTGCGACCGAGCCTGATCCCCATGCCCAGGCGCAGCTCGGCGTGCACCCGCGGCGCCCCGTAACTGCGCCGGGACATCGCGTGGATGTCGACGACGGTGTTCGCCAGATAGGCGTCGGCGAGGTCCCGCGTCGACAGCGGCCGCTCGCGCCACTCGTAGTAGCCCGATCGTGACACCTTCAGCACCCGGCAGGCCACCGCGACGTCGATGCCGTCGTCGGCGAGCTCTCGGACCAGCCGGAACCCTATTTTGGGAGGACGTTCTCCCGCGCGAAATACGCCGAGGCGCGCTTGAGGATCTCGTTCTCCATCTCCAGCACCCGCGTGCGGCGGCGCAGCTCGACCAGTTCGCGCCGCTCGGCGCTGGTCAACCCCTCCTTCGTGCCCTCATCGACGTCGGCCTGACCCATCCAGCGACGCAGACACGACTCACTGATCCCCAGATCCTTCGCGATCTGCGCGATCGGCTGCTCACGTCGGTGAGCCAACTCCACAGCGCGGCGCCGGAACTCCGGCGGCTTCGGTGCAGGCATCGAACGGACTCCCTTCCAAGGCGATCATCGCCTCAGATCAGGTGTCCGGGAAACCGGGTCAGGCTCC
>DASTXN010000036.1:0-11251 GCA_035765515.1 Jatrophihabitantaceae bacterium
GCGCCGCTGAACGCGGGTCTTCTTCAGCAGCTTGCGGTGCTTCTTCTTGGCCATCCGCTTGCGCCGCTTCTTGATGACAGAACCCATGTTGCAACCTCGTCGATGCCCGGCGCCGCCGGGCGCAGTCGGTGGACGCCCGCAGTCATGGGCGTTCGTTTCATTGCAAGCCTACATTGCGCTTGAGGTGACGCTGCACGCGATGAGCTCCCCCGCAAGCGGGAGGTGCCCCCAGCGCGAAGAGCCCGCGCGCGGCGCGAGCGCCAGCGAGCTTGCCGCTGGAATTTGTCGATCCTCCCCCGCCGGCTACGCCCTCATTGGCGGGGGCACCCCCATTCCGTTCTTTGGGGTGGTCGGCAAATGCCAATCGCGCGGATAAGCCGGCGCGTACCTCGGGGAGGCCTCAACCCGCTTCGATGAAGGCGGAGCGCAGGTAGTCGTGGACGGCCTTCTCGGGCACCCGGAAGGACCGGCCGACGCGAACGGCGGGCAGCTCGCCGGAGTGCACCATGCGGTAGACCGTCATCTTCGACACCCGCATCACCGTGGCCACCTCGGCCACGGTCAGGAACTTCACCTCGGCGAGAGCCGGGTCGACCGGGCGCGGGCCCGCCGACTCGGACGGCTCGCTCGTGGCGCGCTTGCGCTCAACCATGCTCTTCACCGACACCTTCGGCACGTGTCAGTGCGTCGGCTTCCCCACCGACGAACGGGACACGCACGTGCTCCTGCTGAGACTAGCGGTACCAGTGGGGCAGATGCGATACCTATCCCCCCACTTTCTTCGTCCGATATCGAACGACCTGTCTCAATCGAACGCCGCTCAATCCTTACCGAGTTCGCGGCTGCGGTTGCAGGCGGCCTCGATCGCGGCGAGCAGCGCCGCGCGCACGCCGTGCACCTCGAGCTCGCGGATGGCCGCGATCGTCGTCCCGCCCGGGCTCGTCACGGCCTCGCGCAACTGCACCGGATGCTCGCCGGAATCGCGCAACATGACCGCGGAGCCGATCGCCGACTGGACGATCAGCTCGGTGGCGAGCGTGCGCGGCAGGCCGAGCAGGATGCCGGCGTCGATCATCGCCTCGACCAGGTAGAAGAAGTAGGCCGGGCCGGAGCCGGAGAGCGCGGTGACCGCGTCCAGCTGCGACTCGGGCACCCGTACGACGCGCCCCACCGCTGACAGCAGGGCCTCGGCGGTGGCCAGGTGCGTCTCGCCCGCGTGCGCCCCCGCCGATACCGCCGTCATCGCCTGCTCGACGAGGGCCGGCGTGTTGGGCATGCACCGCACGACCGCGATCCCGTCGGGCAGCCGGGCCTCGATGTGCGCAGTCGTGATTCCTGCCGCCACGGACACGATCAGGTGCCGCTCCGTGACGCTCGCGGCGAGCTCGGTCAGCAGCGTGTCGATGTCCTGCGGCTTCACGGCCAGCACGATCGTCCCGGCGAAACCGGCCGCCGCGGCGACATCGACGGCCTTCACGCCGTGGGTCGCGACGAGCTGGCCGGCCCGCTCGGCGTGCTTCTCGACGACCACGACGTCGGCCGGGGTGTATTCGCCGCGCAGCAGCCCGGACAGCAGCGCCTCGCCGATCTTGCCGCCGCCGAGGATCGCCAGTCCGTCCATGATCGTTTGCCCTTCCGAATTGTCAGCCGCGGGTGGCCAGCGCGCGGGCGAAGAAGGCGAGGTTCGCCGGGCGCTCGGCCAGCCGCCGCATGAGGTAGCCGTACCACTGGGCACCGTACGGGACGTAGACGCGCACGGTGTGCTGGTTTTCGGCGAGGCGGCGCTGCTCGTCCGGACGGATCCCGTAGAGCAGCTGGAACTCGAATTCGCTGCCGGCGGACTTGCCGTGGAACTTGGCACGCTCGGCCGCGATCTCGATCAGCCGCGGGTCGTGGGTCGCGACCATGGGATAGCCGGCGCCGCTCATGAGGATGTTCAGGCACCGCACGTAGGACAGGTCGACGTCGAGTCGCCTGGTGTACGCGACCGACTCGGGCTCGCGGTAGGCGCCCTTGCACAGCCGCACCCGGCTGCCGGCGGTGGCCAGGTCACGGCAGTCGCCCTCGGTGCGGCGCAGGTACGCCTGCAGCACCGCCCCGACGTCCGGGAAGTCGGCGCGCAGCTCACGCAAGATGCCGAGGGTCGAGTCGGTGGTGGTGTGGTCCTCCATGTCCAGGGTCACCGTGGCGCCCGCGGTCCGAGCGGCCTGGCAAATCGCGCGAGCGTGCTCGAGCGCGAGCTTCTCGCCGTCCCCGGAAAGCGCCTGCCCGATCGCGCTGAGCTTCACGCTGACCTCGGCCCGCGCGGTCAGGGGCCCGACGCGTTCGGCGAGGCCGGCGTCGGCGAGCGCCCTGAGCAGTTCGGTGTACTCGGCGACGACGGCGCGGGCGCGGTCAAGATCGGTGCAGTCCTCGCCGAGGTGGTCGAGGCTGACGGTGAGGCCGGAGCCGATCAGTTCGCGGGCGGCGCCGACGGCGCTGGCCCGGTCGGGGCCGCCGACGAAGCGGCGGACGACGTCGCGGCTGACCGGCGCGCGTTCGACGAGGCGCTCCACGCGGGCGCTGCGGGACGCGGCCAGCACGGCGGAGCGGAGCACAGCAGGCACCCGCCCAGGCTAGTTGTATCGGGATCTAGGTGCGGGCAGGCAGCTGGCCCAGGTGCGTCCGGCAGAACGCCAGCGCCTCGGCCAGCTCCGCCTGTCGCTCGGCGCGGTCCAGTGCCCGGCGCGTGTTCACCTCGACGATCACGTGGCCGCCGAAGCCGTTGCCGGACAGCGTCGCGAGCACGTCCGCGCAGGGCTGCGTGCCGCGTCCGGGGATCAGGTGCTCGTCCTTGGTCAGCCCGGTGCCGTCGGCCAGGTGGACGTGCCGCAGCCGGTCCCCCATCGCGGTCAGCATCGCCATCGCGTCGGACTGCGACACGGCGGCGTGCGAGAGGTCCAGCGTGTAGTCGCCGTACGGCTCGTCGGCCGAGGCCGTGACGTCCCAGTCCGGCTGGTATGCGGACACCTCGCGACCGCGCACCCGCAGCGGGAACATGTTCTCCACCGCGAACCGCACGTCGGTCTCGCTCGCCAGCTGCGCGATCCCGCGCCGGAACGAGCGCGCGTAGTCGCGCTGCCAGCGAAAGGGCGGGTGAACCACGACCGTCTGCGCCCCCAGCAGCTCGGCGGCGAACCGGGCCCGCTGCAGCTTCTCCCACGGGTCGGTCGTCCAGACCCGTTGCGTGATCAGCAGGCACGGAGCGTGGACGGCGAGAATCGGCACCTGGTAGTGCTGGGAAAGCCGCAGCAGCGCGTACGGGTCCTGGCTGATCGGGTCAGTCCAGACCATCACCTCGACGCCGTCGTAGCCGAGGCGGGCGGCCAGCTCGAATGCGGCGGCGGTGCCTTCCGGATACACCGACGCCGTGGAGAGCCCGATCCGAACTGGCCCCATGGCGCGAGGGTATCCGTCCGGCGCACCGCGGCGCGACGATTAGGGTGGGCGCCGTGCCTGAGAACACCCCCGCCGCAACGTCGCCCGTCCCCGAAGTCGGGCTCGACTTCCCGCGGGAGTGGATCGAGTTCCTCGACCCGGCCGACGCCGAGCACTGGATCCGCGCCGACCTCACCTGGCTCTGCTCTCGGTGGACGTGCATCTTCGGACGCGGCTGCCACGGCACCGTGGCCGGTCAGGCGAGCACCGGCTGCTGCAACCACGGCGCCTACTTCTCCGACCGCGAGGACGAGGAACGCGTGCGCGGCTTCGTCAAGCAGCTGACGCCGGACATCTGGCAGCTGCACGCCGAGGCCGTCCAGCCCGGCAAGAAGAAGCTGAACGTGTTCGTCAAGGACACGCTCGACGACGAGCAGCGCTGGAAGACCCGCGTGGTCGACGGCGCCTGCATCTTTGCCAACCGCGAAGGGTTCGCCGGCGGCATCGGCTGCGCGCTGCACGCCCTCGCGCTGCAGCAGGGCCGCAACCCGCTGGAGACCAAGCCGGAGGTCTGCTGGCAGCTGCCGGTGCGCCGCGAGCAGGAGTGGGTGGACCGCCCCGATGACACCCGCGTGCTCGTCTCCACGATCGCCGAGTTCGACCGCCGCGGCTGGGGCGAGGGCGGCCACGACCTGGACTGGTACTGCACGTCCTCGCCCGAGGCGCACGTCGGCGGCGAGCCGATGTACCTCTCGTACGGCCCGGAGCTGGTCGCGCTGATCGGCGAGCAGGCGTACGCGGAGCTCTCGCGTATCTGCGCCGACCGGCTCAAACTGGGTCTGGTCGCCGTCCACCCGGCCACTGCGGCGGCGCAGCAGAAGTAGTTCGGCGCGCGATGCAGCAGGTCGCGCCGCTCGTGCGTTGAAGGCCCGAAAGCCATCCGGCGAGAGGGTACCGATGCAGTTCGACGACTACGTGCGCATGCAGCAGCCGGCGCTCATGCGGTTCGCGATGGTGCTGACCGGGCGTACCTGGTTGGCCGAGGACGTGGTCAGCGACGTGCTCGGCCGCGCGTTCGAGCGGTGGGACCGCATCGCCGCCACCGACCAGCCGCACGCGTACGTCCGGCGGATGGTCGTCAACGAGTACCTGTCCTGGCAGCGCCGCGCCAAGCGACGTGCCCCGCTCGACGACGAGCCCGGCGCGCCGGTGCCGGACGGAGCCGCCGAACGGGCCGAACGCGCCGCCATGATCACCCTGCTCGACCGACTGCCACGCCGCCAGCGTGCCGCCGTCGTACTGCGCTACTACGCCGGGCTTTCGGACGAGGAGGTCGCGGCCGAACTGGGCTGCCGGCCCAGCACCGTCCGCAGCCAGATCTCGCGGGCGCTCGCCGCCCTGCGAATCGACATCAGCGAAACGGCCGGGACGTATCCGGCCCCGACCATCTTGGAGATCCGATGAACACCCTGCGCGACCTTCACGAAGCGTTCCACGAGCTCGAACTGCGCGCCGATGCAGTCGCTGCCGCTACCGAACCGCTCGCCCGGCCGTCCCGCCCGGCTCGGCGCCTGCTCGCCCCGGCTGCGTCGGTGGCCGCAGTCGCTGCGGTTGCGCTGACCGTCGCCGGTGTCACGGTCTGGCACGACGGCTCCGCCTCGCCCGCGGCCGGAGGCGGCGGACCCGCCACCCAGCCGGCTTCGGATCTGACCGCCTCGAGCGGTCCCCTGACCTGGCAGCCGCCCGCCTCGCCTGCGCAGGTTGCGGCGACGGCCCGGCAGTTGCTCGCCGGCCTCGCCACAGTCACCGTGACCGACACCGGCTACCCGGTCGGGGTGACGGCGCCAGACGGGCCCGACAGCGGGGCGGCGAGCGCGGGCTCCGGGGCACCGAACGCGGCGCAGCCCGACCACTCCGCCGTCCCTCAGCACGACGGCGCGGCGATCGTGGGAACGATTACCGCGGACGGTCGCAGGGGCGGCTTCGATCTGAACGTGATGTCCGCGGACGACGGCCCGGTGACCCGTTCCGCGTGCGACTTCCACGACGGGTGCACCGTAACCGCGCAACCGGACGGTTCCGCGCTCGTGGTCAGCGTGTGGCACTCCCCGAATCAGGCCGGCGGGCTGACCTACCAGGTCGAGTCGGTGCGCCCGGGCGGAGCCGACGTGCTGCTGCACCTGAGCACGCTGACGGACCCGAAGGGTGACAGCGCCGTGAACACGAAGCGGCTGCCGCTCACCGTCCAGCAGATGACGGACTTCGTCAGCTCGGACCAGTGGTGACGGCTCAGGCCTCCAGCTTGTAGCCCAATCCCCTTACCGTGACCAGGTATTTGGGGTCGGACGGGTCTGGTTCGATCTTCGCCCGCAGCCGCTTCACGTGGACGTCCAGGGTCTTGGTGTCGCCGACGTAGTCGGCGCCCCAGACCCGGTCGATCAGCTGGCCGCGGGTGAGGACCCGGCCGCAGTTGCGCAGCAACAGCTCGAGCAGATCGAACTCCTTGAGCGGCAGTGCGACCGGACGCCCCTCGACGGTGACCACGTGTCGCTCGACGTCCATGCGAACCGGGCCCGCCTCGATCACCGGGGAGACCAGTTCGTCCGAATGCTCGACGCTGCGGCGCAGCACCGCACGGATTCGCGCGATCAGCTCGCGGGACGAGTACGGCTTGGTGACATAGTCGTCGGCGCCGAGCTCGAGGCCGACGATCTTGTCGATCTCGGCATCCCGCGCGGTGACCATGATGATCGGCACGTTCGACCTCGACCGCAGCGCACGGCACACCTCGGTACCGGGCAGCCCGGGCAGCATCAGGTCCAGCAACACCACGTCGGCACCGGACCGGTCGAAGGCGGCCAGGGCGTCCGTCCCGCTCGCCGCGACCTCGACCTCGAACCCGTCGCGCTCGAGCTGGAAGCTGAGCGCGTCGGAGAATGACTCCTCGTCCTCGACCAGCAGTACGCGCGTCACGACGGGGAGGATCCCCCGTCCGAGTGAACGCGAGGTAACCGGACGGTGAACGTCGAGCCCTCGCCGGGCGTGCTGCGCACAATTACGGTGCCGCGATGGTTGGTGACGACGTTCTTCACGATCGCCAGGCCCAGGCCGGTGCCGCCGGTGGCGCGGGACCGGGCCGGATCGACGCGGTAGAAGCGTTCGAAGATGCGCTCCTGGTCGGCTGCGCTGACCCCGATGCCCTGGTCGGTGACGGCGATGTCGACCGTGGGACGGGCCTGGTGATCGCTCGCGCTCTTGGCGACGACGACCACCCGCGACCCCGCTTGGCTGTAGGCGATCGCGTTGTCGACCAGATTGGACACGGCGGCGGCGAGCTGGGCGTCGTTTCCGCGCACCCGCAGGCCGGGCTCGCAGCGCACGTCGATCTCGATGCCCGCCTGCTCGGCGGCCAGCCGCTCACGGTCGACCGCATCGGCGACGAGCTGCTCGACGTCCACCTCGGTCGCGCCCGGCATCGGGTCGACCCCCTGCACCTTGGACAGCTCCATCAGCTCGGACACCAGCCGGCCGAGCCGCGCGCTCTCGTGCTGCATGCGTCCGGCGAACCGTTCGACGGCCTCGGCGTCCCCGGCCGCGTCCCGCACCGCCTCGGCCAGCAGGCTCAGCGCTCCGACCGGCGTCTTGAGCTCGTGCGAGACGTTCGCGACGAAGTCACGGCGCACCTCGTCGAGCCGGCGCTGCTCGCTGATGTCCGCGAGCAGCAGCGCGACGCCGTCGGATCGGTCGGCGTCGGTCACCGGCACCGCGGTGGCGGCGACCGCGATCGGCTCGCGGCCCAGCCGGCTCAGCGGCAGGTCGATCGCCCGGCACAGCGAGGCGTCGTCGCGACGGGCGTCGGACGCGATAGCGCGCAGCGGCTCGAAGGCCAGCCGGTCGACGTCCACCACGTCCATCGCGCGCGCGGCCGGGTTGATCAGGACGACGCGTTCCTCGGCGTCGACGACCACGACGCCGATGTCCAGCGCCTCGACGACCAGTGAGGCGAGCGCGGGCAGGTGCGGCGGGCGCCGGGGCGCGTCGGCGTCCGGCGGCGGGGCCTCCTGTGCGCGCCGCGCGGTGTACAGCACCCGGGCCGCGGCTGCCGCCAGCAGGACCGCGATGACGATGAGCGCGAGCGCCAGGCCGAGCACGCCGGACTACTTCTTGCCCTGGTTGGCGACGGCCTCGATCGCGGCCGCCGCGGCATCCGGGTCCAGGTATGTGCCCGGGCCGGTCGGCATCATCGTGGCCGTGTCCAGCTCGTAGCGCAGCGGGATCCCGGTAGGCACGTTCAGCGCGACCACGGCCTCGTCCGACATGCCGTCCAGATGCTTGATCAGGGCACGGAGCGAGTTGCCGTGCGCGGCCACCAGGACGGTCCCGTTGCGCAGGTCCGGGACGATCGCGTCGTACCAGTACGGCAGCATCCGGCCGACGACGTCCTTGAGGCACTCGGTGCGCGGCACGGTCTCGAGCAGGTTCGCGTAGCGGGGGTCGCCGACCTGGCTGTAGGTGTCGTCGGCGGCGAGCGGCGGCGGCGGGACGTCGTAGGAACGGCGCCAGAGCATGAACTGCTCGTCACCGAACTCGGCCCGCACCGCGGCCTTGTCCTTGCCCTGCAGCGCGCCGTAGTGGCGCTCGTTGAGCCGCCATGAACGCCGTACCGGCACCCAGTGTCGGTCGGCCGAGTTCAGCGCGATGTTCGCGGTGCGGATCGCGCGGCGCAGCACGGACGTGTGCACCACGTCCGGCAGCAGGCCGTGCTCGCGCAGCAGCTCACCGCCGCGCCGGCCCTCGGCCTCACCGGCCGCGGTCAGGTCGACGTCCACCCATCCGGTGAACAGGTTCTTGGAGTTCCAGTCGCTCTCGCCGTGGCGGAGCAGGATCAGCGTCGGCACGTCCTCAATCCTGCCAGTCGTGGATACCCCGTTGACCACACCCCGCTGTGGTTGTGGGGGTATTGATCACTCGGAGGCTCGCTCCGCGCTATTCCGTTGTTCGCTCCGCACTATTCCGTTGTTCGCTCCGCGCTATTCCGTTGTTCGCTCCGCGCTATTCCGTTGTTCGCTCCGCGAAGTCCTTGAACGCCTGCAGGTTGGCCAGCGACTCGCCGCGCTTGACCCGCCAGGCCCATTCGCGGCGGATGGACGAGCCGAAGCCCAGCTCCAGCAGCGTGTTGAACGTGCCGTCGGCGTACTCCAGGACGCAGCCCAGGATGCGGTCGAGCTCGTCGGCGCTCACGGACGCCAGCGGCACCCGTCCGGTCAGGTAGACGTCGCCGGTCGCGTCGATCGACCAGCACACCGCGTACATGCGGGCGTTGCGCTGCAGCAGGAAGCCGTAGACCTGCTCGCGGTTCTCCTCCGGTGCGCGCAGCACGAACGCCTCGATCTCCAGCGCGTGCGCGCCAACCGTGAGCAGGCACGCGGTCTTGAGCCGCTTCTCGCCGGGCAGCGCGACCGCGAACGAGGACTCGTCGAAGCGCTCGTGCTCGAGCTCCTGATCGGCCAGGTAGCTCGCGATCACCTCGGCCGGGTTCATACGGCGCTCCTGATCCGGTTTTCACTCAGCCCGGCCGGTTCGGCCGGCGCAAACCGGTCACCGCGAGTGAAAACGTGAGCCACAGCAGCGCTCATCGCGCGATCACTTCCGGCCGCAGTTCTTCGATTGCCTCCACGTACGCGGCGAGCAGGCCGTCGGTGGTGCGTGTCCAGGAGAACCGCTCGGCGTGTGGACGGGCACCCGCGGCGAGTTCGGCGCGCGCGGCCGGAGTGCGCAGCAGGTCGCCGAGCAGCTTGGCCCACAGCTGTGGGTCGTGGCCGTCCACAAGGACGCCGGATGCGCCGTCGGCGACCGCGGTCGTGAGGCCCCCGACGGACGCGGCCACGACCGGCGTCGCGCAGGCCTGCGACTCCAGGGCGACCAGCCCGAACGACTCGTTGTAGCTCGGCACCACCGTCAGGTCCGCGGCGCGGTAGTAGTCGGCGACGACGTCGCGTGCCGCGGGCGGCGCGAACCGGACGATGTCGGCCAGGCCCAGGTCGGCGGCGAGCCCGGACAGCCAGTGCGGCTCGTCCAGGCCGGAGCCGCTGGGTGCGCCGAGCACGACCACCTGCAGCCCGGGCAGTTCGTGGCGCAGGATCGCGGCGGCACGCAGCAGCACGTCGGGAGCCTTGAGCGGCTGGATCCGGCCCACGAACAGCAGGGTCGGGACGTCCGCCCGCAACCCCAGTCGGGCTCGCGCCTCGGCCGCATCGCCGGGCGTGAACGTGTCCAGGTCCACTCCGGGAGCGATCGTGCGCACCTGCGCCGGATCGGCCCCGTACAGCTCGATCAGCTGCTGCGCCTCCTCGTCCGTGGACGCGATCAGCCGGTCGGCCTCGGCCACGACCTGGTCCTCGCCGATCAGCCGCGCGGCGGGCTCGGGCACGTCGCCGTCGGCCAGCAGCGCGTTCTTCACCTTGCCGAGCGTGTGCGCGGAATGGACGAGCGGCACGCCCCAGCGCTCGCGCGCCAGCCAACCGACCTGGCCGGACAGCCAATAGTGCGAGTGGATGACGTCGTACCAGCCCGGCTCGTGGAAGGCCTCGGTGCGCAGCACTCCCGCGGTGAACGCGCACAGTTGCGCCGGCAGATCGCCCTTCGCCAGGCCCTCGAAGGGACCTGCGGTCACGTGCCGGACGAGCACGCCCGGCGCCAGCTCCACGGTCGGCGGCTGGTCGCTCGATGTGGCGCGCGTGAACACCTCGACCTCGACGCCGGCTGCGGCAAGCCTGCGCGCGCTCTCGACGATGTACACGTTCATGCCGCCCGCGTCACCGCCACCGGGCGGGTCGAGCGGCGAGGTGTGCACGCTGAACATCGCGACGCGACGGGGGTAACCGAACCGCGGCATGCGCTGCACCGGTACCCCTTCCACTCGCCCAAGACGTAACACGCCCCTGCTCCAGATCATGCCCGAATCCCGCGAGCGGCAGAATCGCGGCCATGAATGCACAGCGAGGGACCGCGGTTGTGACGGGCGCGAGCAGCGGGATCGGTGCGGCCACGGCCCGCCGACTGGCCGCGGAGGGATACCAGGTGATCGCGGCGGCGCGCAGGCGCGACCGGCTGGACGAGCTGGCCGCGTCCACGCCGGGGATCGTCGCGGTGACGCTGGACGTGACCGATCCGGAGTCGGTTGCCGCGCTCGCCTCGTCCGCCGGTGACGACCTCGCCGTGCTGGTGAACAACGCCGGCGGCGCGATCGGCACCGAACCGATCGAGCGCGCCGACCCTGCCGACTGGCAGGCGATGTACGAGACGAACGTGCTCGGGGTGCTGCGCGTGACGCAGGCGCTGCTGCCGGCGCTGGAGCGCGGCGCAGGGCATGTAGTCGTGACCGGCTCGATCGCGGGGCATCTGGTGTACGAGGGCGGCGCCGGGTACACAGCCGCCAAGCACGCCGCGACGGCGCTGGTCGAGACGCTGCGCCTGGAGCTGGCCGGCCGCCCGGTCCGCGTCACCGAGATCGCGCCCGGCTCGGTGCACACCGAGGAGTTCTCGCTGGTCCGTTACCGCGGCGACCAGCAGGCCGCCGAGCGCGTCTATGCCGGCGTCCCCGACCCGCTGAGCTCGGACGACGTCGCCGACTGCATCGCGTTCGCCGTCACCCGCCCGGCGCACGTGAACATCGACCTGCTGGTGGTCAAGCCGCTCGCGCAGGCCGCGCCGCACAAGGTGGTGCGGCGCAGCGAATAGGCGCCGCTCAGCGCGGGGCGCCGGCGGGACGGCGGCGCACGATCGCCACCGCGCCCAGCCCGGTGATCAGTAGGCCCGCCACGATCGTCAGCCA
>DASTXN010000037.1:0-10898 GCA_035765515.1 Jatrophihabitantaceae bacterium
CGCCGTCGCGGGTGCAACGCTGGGTCAGCGTGCGGACTTGCGAGCCGGAGCCTTCTTGGCGGCCGACTTCTTGGCCGGAGCCTTCTTCGCGGCGGCCTTCTTGGCCGGAGCCGCCTTCTTGGCAGCAGCCTTCTTCGCCGCCGGAGCGGCCTTCTTGGCAGCCGGCGCCTTGGCGGGCTTGCGCTTGCCGCTGGCGATGTCCTTGAACTCCGCACCGGCCTTGAACGCCGGGACGTGCGTCTTCTTGACCTTCACGCTCGCGCCGGTGGCGGGGTTGCGCGCGATGCGGGCACCGCGCTCGCGCCGCTCGAAGGCACCGAAACCGGTCAGCGCGACACGCTCGCCCTTGGCGACCATCGCGTAAATGGTGTCGATGACGGCGTCGAGCGCGACGGCCGCGCGCTTCTTGTCACCATCAAGACGCTCGGCGAGCGCCTCGATGAACTGAGCCTTGTTGGGCACTTGTCCTCCCAGGACGGGTTATGTCTCGACCTTGCTGGTCGCTTCGCCCCGTCACGCTAGGACCTGAATGCCCTGCGAACAACGCAATCGGCTTGTGTCGCAGGACATTCTTTGGCGACCCTCTAGCAGGCCGTTGGGCAGCAGAAGGCACGAAATCGCGCTTTCCCCTTACCGCGTAAGGGGAATCATCGTCGCGCAGCGCTTCAGACCGCGATTCGCGGAAGCCACGGCTTGCGCGCCGACTCGTACTGCTGCACCGCGTCGGCGTGTCGCAGGGTCAGGCCGATGTCGTCCAGCCCCTCGAGCAACCGCCAGCGCGTGTAGTCGTCCAGTTCGAAGCCGTGGACCTCGCCACTCCACCGCACCTGCCGCTCGACGAGGTCCACCGTCACCTCGGTCGACGGGTCCTGCTCGATGTCGTCCCAGAGCCGCTGCACGACCTTCTCGTCCAGGACGACCGTGAGCAGGCCGGCCTTGAGCGAGTTGCCCCGGAAAATGTCCGCGAACCGGGGCGAGATGACGGCTTTGAACCCGTAGTCCGTCAACGCCCACACCGCGTGCTCGCGCGAGCTGCCGGTGCCGAAGTCGGGACCGGCGACCAGGATCGTCGCACCCTGGTACTGCGGCTGGTTGAGCACGAAGTCCGGCTCGTTGGTGCGCCAGGCGTTGAACAGCCCGTCTTCGAAGCCGGTGCGCGTCACCCGCTTGAGGTACACCGCGGGGATGATCTGGTCGGTGTCGACATTGCTGCGCCGCAACGGAACGGCGGTGCCGGTGTGTACTAGGAACTTTTCCACTGCTATCTCCGTTCGGGATCCCCGCGAAGTCGTTCGATCGTTCTTTGCGAGAAGAACTTCGTGGGGTTAGAGGTCTGCGGGGCTCGAGAGGGTGCCGCGTACCGCGGTGGCCGCGGCGACCAGCGGCGACACCAGATGCGTCCGGCCGCCCTTGCCCTGGCGTCCCTCGAAGTTGCGGTTGGACGTGGAGGCGCTGCGCTCACCGGGCGCGAGCTGGTCCGGGTTCATGCCCAGACACATCGAGCAACCGGCCTGGCGCCACTCGGCACCCGCCGCGGTGAAGACGGCGTCCAGCCCCTCCTGCTCGGCTTGCTTGCGCACGCGGACGGAGCCCGGGACCACCAGCATGCGCACACCGTCGGCCACCTTTCGCCCGTCGATGATCTTCGCGGCGGCCCGCAGGTCCTCGATGCGGCCGTTGGTGCACGACCCCACGAACACCGTGTCGACCTTGACGTCGCGCAGCGGCGTGCCGGCCTGCAGGCCCATGTACGCCAGTGCCTTCTCGGCCGCGACCCGATCGGACTCGTCCGCGAACTCGGACGGATCCGGCACCCGCGCGCCGAGCGGCGCACCCTGGCCCGGGTTGGTGCCCCAGGTGACGAACGGGGTGAGCGTGCTCGCGCCCAGTGTGACCTCGGCGTCGAACTCGGCGTCGTCGTCGGTGCGCAGGCTCGTCCAGTACTCGACGGCGGCGTCCCACTCCGCGCCCTTCGGCGCGTGGTCGCGGCCCTTGAGGTAGGCGAACGTGGTCTCGTCCGGCGCGATCATGCCTGCGCGCGCCCCCCACTCGATGCTCATGTTGCAGACCGTCATGCGGCCCTCCATGGACATCTGCTCGAACGTGCTGCCGCGGTACTCGACCATGTAGCCCTGGCCGCCACCGGTTCCGGTCTTGGCGATGACCGCGAGGATCACGTCCTTCGGCGTGACGCCCTCAGGCAGTTCGCCGTTGACCGTGACGGCCATCGTTTTCGGACGGTCCATCGGCAGCGTCTGGGTCGCCAGCACATGCTCGACCTGGCTGGTGCCGATGCCGAACGCGAGCGCGCCGAACGCGCCGTGCGTGGACGTGTGCGAGTCGCCGCAGACGATCGTCATGCCGGGTTGGGTGATGCCCAACTGGGGACCGATCACGTGCACGATGCCCTGCTCGGCGTCGCCCATCGGGTAGAGCCGCACCCCGAACTCCGCGCAGTTCTTACGCAGCGTCTCGATCTGGGTGCGGCTCACGTCGTCCTTGATCGACGCCGTGCCCACGAGCGGCAGCGTGTAGTCCGTCGGAGTGTTGTGGTCCTCGGTCGCCAGGGTGAGGTCCGGACGGTGCACCGGGCGGCCGGCCAGGCGCAGGCCCTCGAACGCCTGCGGGCTGGTGACCTCGTGGATGAGGTGCATGTCGATGAACAGCAGGTCGGGCTCACCGGCCGCGCTGCGCACGACGTGGGTGTCCCAGAGCTTCTCCGCGAGTGTCTTTCCCATGACGCCTCTTCCTGGATCTTCGGCTCGGTTTGCATCTCATAATGTGAGACCGTAGTATCGCTGTATGGGACACACTACCAGCCCGGCGCAAGCCAGCGGTATCGGCGTGGTCGACAAGAGCGTCGCCATTCTCGGCGCCGTAGCGGCCTCACCGTGCACGCTCGCCGAACTCGTCGAGGCTACGGGCCTGCCCCGCGCGACCGCCCACCGGCTGGCCGTCGCCCTGGAGGTGCACGGGCTCATCGCGCGTGACTCCGAAGGACGCTTCGTACTCGGATCCCGGCTGGGCGAGCTCGCCAGCGCGCTGCCGGACCCGCTGGTGACTGCGGCCGGGCCGGTGCTGGCGTGGGTGCGCGACGAGTGCGGTGAAAGCGCGCAGCTCTACCGCCGCGACGGCAACGAACGCGTCTGCGTCGCGGCGGCCGAGCGTCTCAGCGGGCTGCGGACCACCGTGCCGGTCGGCTCCCGCCTGCCGTTGACCGCCGGCTCGGGGGCGCAGGTGCTGTGCGCCTGGTCGGACCCGAACACGTTGCACGGCGTGCTGGAGGGCGCGACGTACACGGCCCGGACACTGGCCGAGGTGCGCAGGCGCGGCTGGGCGCAGTCGATCGGCCAGCGCGAGGCCGGCGTCGCGTCGGTGTCCGCGCCGGTGCTGACGGCGCGCGGCGAACTGCTCGGCGCGCTGTCGCTGTCCGGCCCGATCGAGCGGCTGGGACGCAACCCGGGCCAGCAGTTCGCGCCCGTGCTGGTGGCTGGTGCCCGCCGCATCGCCGCCGCCCTCAGCTGAAGCTCCAGGTTCGCGAACTAGGCACGCTGCGGAACTCGTCGAGTGGGCACTTGCACGCCGAGTGGGCACGTAGAGCTGCCCACTGGACGTCTAGCTGCCCACTCGTGAGGCGGGGACCAGCAGGTGCGGAGCGCGTGCGGCGACTTCACGGCGCACCTCGGATCGGATCTGCCACGGTCGCCGGAAGACTTCGGCGGGCCCGTAAAGGAGGGTCCGCCATCCCTCGGATCGAAAGTCACTGTCGCGGGTCAGATCCCTGCGCATTCGCATCAAGCCCGCGTGATACTCGCCCTGATACTCCAGAGCGATCTTCGCCTCGGCCAGCGAAAGGTCCGGCTGCCCGAGCCAGCCACCCTCGTCGCGGAAGACGGACTCGTTCACCGCGAACCGAGGGATGCCCGGCGCTGTGATGGCAACGCGCAGATGGCTCTCCGGACGCGATGCCGATCGCTCGTCGAGCATGGCGAAGGCTTGCCGGCAAAGTCTTATGCCGCGGCCGCGGACACAGTCCGTTAGTACGTCCTGGATCTGCGCGCGCGTGGCGCCCGCCCTCAGTGCGCTGTCCCCAGCGGCGACGAGATCGGGCAGGCGAAACAAGGTCCCTAGGTCGCGCCAGGTTCTGGCCATGCTCGTCACGGGCACGCCGTCCACGAAGGTGACGTCTTCCGTCCGCAGCTGTAGACGGTGCGAGGTCAATTCCGGACGCCTGCTCCATGTCATCTCCCGGCCGGTGCCCTGACGACCGTAGGTAGCGATGTGAATCGTCTCTGCAGGGTTCGGCAACCAGAGGCCGTGAAGCTCCGCGGCCGTCGTATATGCGATGACGGTCTGAGTCGGAGCCGACTCGACCACTGCCGCGCATCGCGCGAGCAGGTCCTGCGCGGATTGCGCCGGCAGCCAACAATCGCGCGCGATGCGCACCATTCCCGCCCGATCGCGGCGTGTGCTGATCGTTTCGGTCACGAGCACGAGATTGCGGTCTCTCGCGACTGATCGCCAGCGCCTACGGGCAACTGTGGACAGTCACCGGGTTCGTCCACAACCGGCACGTTCTCTCGGCGAGTGGGCATCTATCCGTCGAGTGGGCAGTTGTAGGTGCCCACTCGACGCGAAGGTGCCCACTCGAGAAAAATGGTGGCGGTGGTCAGCGCCAGCCGCGGATCGTGAAGCCCTCGGTCAGGACGCAGGTGCGCAAGAGCTCCTCCTGCGCGCGCAGCGTTCCCAGGTCGCGCGCGGTCAGCGGCGCGTGCCGGAAGAAAGCCAGGTTCGCGCCGTGTTCGGGCGTTGTTCGTGATCGGTACACGATGCCGTCGCAGCGCTCGCCGAACCACTCGTGGACGAGGTCGGTGAGCCGCTGGCATGCGGACCAGACGTCGGGCGCCCGGCTGGTGCTGATCTGGTCGTCCAGCCCGAGTGCGTCCAGGACCCGGTCCCGCCGCACGTCGAGCACGCGGAGCTCGCCGGTCAGCTCGACCAGGCGCAGCTCCAGATCGCCGGCTTCGATGCGCCGTTCCGGCCGGTCGAATCGCTCCCGCATGGCCACGCGCGGCTCATCGCCGGCATAACGCACGCGGAGCACGCCGCCGGCCGAGTCGAAGCGGGATCGCGGAGCGGGATACGCGTGCCACGACCATCGGCTCGGTGACGCGGCATCCAGCCGGTACCAGCTCCGCCGCAGCGTGGAGAGGCGCAGGTTGGCCGGCCGCGCAGCGCCTAGTCGGTTGGCGTAGCGCCGTGTCGGATCACTCAGAACCCACCGCCGACGGCCCGCACGTAATGAACTGCGAGGCTGACGTCACCGGCGGCGAGCAGGTCGGCCGGCGACCGGCCGCCCTCCTCTGGCAACCCGCCGCGCATGATCGCGTCTGCGGAGAACGTGTCGCAGCCACACTCGCGCAGCGCCGCGATCACGTCCGGCAGTCCCTGCACCGGCTGTCCGCCGACGAACTGCCAAGCCGGGAAGTAGGAACGTCCGGAGATCTCGATCGACATCAGCCGGCCCTTGGCGACCCGCGCGGAGACCGCCTGCCGGCTCACCCCGCCAAGCAGCTCGGCGACATCGGCGGTGGTGTAGGAGCGCGCCCGCAGTTCGCGCAGCGCGGTCGCCTCCCGGTACGCGTTCAGCGTCCGGGCGAGTTCCTTCGTCGTCTCGTCGGACGGCTCGGCGAGCGCGTCAGGATCGGCCAGCAGGCGCAGCGTCGGCAGGATCCGGTCGGGGTCCTCGTCGAGGCGGCGGCGGACGGCCGCGAGCACCGCGTCGTTTCGTCCCATCCCGACCGGCCTCCTAGATAGGTTGACAAGATTGACAGTACGTACCATCGGACGGGGTGTCAACCTTGTCAACCTCCCGGCAAAGGCCGCGCCCGTCGATCGATCCGGCGTTCCCGATCGGCGCGATCGGTTTCCCAGTCATGTCGGCTCGGCCGTAGCGTCGCCATCGTGAACGCTGCGAGCCCCGACCGCACCGGGTATCTGGCCGGTGAGCGGCCGCGGCCCGAGTGGCTGCGCCGCAACCCGCGCGCATGGCTCGCGGCGACGGCAACGGTGTGCTTCGGCGGCTTCATGGGCCAGCTGGACGCCAGCGTGGTCGCGCTGACGTACCACGACATCGGGCACAGCTTCGGTGCCGGGCTGGATCGCGTCCAGTGGATCTCGCTCAGCTACCTGATCGCGCTTGCCGCGCTGCTCGTCCCCCTCGGCAGGCTCTCGGACCGGCTCGGCCGCAAGCGCGTCTACCTCTGGGGTTTCACCCTTTTCACGTTCGCCTCGATCGGGTGCGCGCTCGCCCCGAACCTGCTCGCGCTCGTGCTGCTGCGCGCGGCCCAGGGCACCGGCGCGGCGATGCTGCAGGCGAACAGCATCGCGCTGGTCTCCACGGCGGCACCCGCACCGCGGCTGCGCGCCGCCCTCGGCCTGCAGGCGGCAGCCCAAGCGATCGGTCTGGCGGTCGGTCCCACGGTCGGTGGGCTCGTCGTGCAGTCGATCGGCTGGCGCTGGGTGTTCGCGCTTAACGTGCCGGTCGGCCTGGTCGCGATAGTGGCGGGCCGCTATCTGCTCCCCCGCACCCGGATCTCGGACGCGCCCTCCGGACGGCGCGGGCTGGCCGACGTTTTCGGACGGCCCGCCGTACCGCGCAACCTGCTCGGCGCGCTGCTGGCCTACCTGGTGCTCTTCGGACCGATCGTGCTGCTGCCCGCCGTGCTGCAGGCGGCCGGGCGGACCCCACTGGTGACCGGGCTCATCGTGGCCAGCCTGCCGGCGGGTTTCGCGGTGGGAGCCGTGGCGGCAGACCGGCTGCTGCCCGCCCTGGCGGGCGGACGCGAGCGCGTCGGGATCGCCGTCTGCGTCGCGGCGCTCGCGGGGCTGCTCGTCACCCGGACGACGGTCGCGGTGGACGTGCCGCTGCTCGCCGCGCTCGGGATCGGGCTGGGCGCGTTCATCCCGGCGAACAACGCAGCGATCATGACGGCTGTCCCGTCGCGCGCCGCCGCGCTCGCCGGCGGGCTGGTCAACACGGCGCGCGCGATCGGCACCGCTGCCGGCACCGCGATCGTCGCGGTCACATTGACCGTCGGCAACGGGCGGCTGAGCGTGGCCGCGCTGCTGGCCGCGGCGGCCGCGCTCGCGGTCACGCTGCGGCGCGCACGACCGGCCGCGTGATCACCAGTTGGTTGCGACGTACGTCGTCTCCAGGTAGGCGTCGATGCCCTCGTAGCCACCCTCGCGGCCGAGGCCGGACTGCTTGACGCCGCCGAACGGCGCCGCGGGGTCGGACACCAGGCCGCGGTTCAGGCCGACCATGCCGACCTCGAGCCGCTCACACACGCGCAGCCCGCGCGCCAGGTCGCCGCTGTAGACATATCCGGTCAGGCCCATCTCGCTGTCGTTCGCGAGGGCCAGCGCGTCGTCCTCGTCGCGCACGGAGATGATCGGCGCGACCGGGCCGAAGACCTCCTCGGTCGCGGCCGCCGAGTCGCGCGGCACGCCCGCGAGCACCGTCGCCGGGTAGAAGAAGCCCGGACGGTCCATGCGCTCGCCACCGAGGACCTTCTGCGCGCCCGCGGCGATGGTGCGGTCCACCTTGTCCGCGATCCCGTCCACGGCGCGCGCGTTGATCATCGGGCCGAGCTGGGTGCTCTCGTCGGTGCCCGCGCCGAGCGTCAGGGCGCCCATCCGCTCGGCCAGTTTCGCCGCGAATTCCTCCGCCACGGACTCCTGAACCAGGAACCGGTTCGCCGCCGTGCACGCCTGGCCGCCGTTGCGCATCTTGGCCAGCATCGCGCCGTCGACGGCCGCGTCCAGATCGGCGTCGTCCAGCACGATGAACGGGTCGTTGCCGCCGAGCTCCAGCGAGGTGTTCACGATGCGGTCCGCGGCCTGCTTGAGCAGTAGCCGTCCGACGCCGGTCGAGCCGGTGAACGACAGCTTGCGCACCCGGGAGTCGGCGAGCGCGGCTTCGGTCAGCTCGCCGGGCTTGTCGGTGGTCAGCACGTTCACCACGCCGGCGGGCGCGCCCGCCTCGGCGAGGAGCTGCGCGAGCAGCAACGCGGTCAGCGGCGTGTCCTCGGCGGGCTTGAGCACGACCGAGCAGCCGGCCGCGAGCGCCGGCCCGATCTTGCGGGTCGCCATCGCCGCCGGGAAGTTCCACGGGGTGAGCAGCAGCGCGACGCCCACCGCCTTGCGGAAGGTCAGGATGCGGTTGGCGCCGGACGGCGCGGTGCGCAATGCGCCGTCGATGCGCACCGCCTCCTCGCCGAACCAGCGGAAGAACTCCGCGGCGTAGGTGACCTCGCCGCGCGCGTCGGTCAGCGACTTTCCCATCTCCAGCGACATCAGGTACGCGATCTCCTCGCGCCGCCCGAGCATCGCCTCGAACGCGCGGCGCAGCACCTCGCCGCGCTCGCGCGGAGCAGTCGCCGCCCACTCCGGTTGCGCGGCCGCCGCGGCACCCAGCGCGCGGTCGAGATCGTCCAGCCCGGCCCGCGGCACCTCACAGAGCGCCTCGCCGGTGGACGGGTCCAGCACCGCGAACGTGCCGCCCGATCCGTCCGTCCACTTGCCGTCGACGAACATCTGACACGGGGTACCGGTGGGAAGGGTCATCGCTATCGCCTCTCGACGCGGGTGCCGGCCGCCGTTGGCCGACACCGTCCAGCTTGCCACCGACGGCAAAGCGCCCGTCAGGCGGTGATCTGCTCGAACGCGTAGTAGACAGCGAGCAGGAACTGCACGGCCAACGCGGCCGGCGCGTACAGGAAGGCAAGGCCGATCGTGGCCGCGTACACGAACGTGCCGACCGAGAAGCGGCCGACCGCGGCCCACTCGGCACGGCGCTCCAGCCGGACGCCGGTGAGCCGCCCGCCGCGCACCGCGTGCATCCAAATCAGACTGAACGCGATCGCGGACAGGGTCAGGTTGGCGCCGTAGATCGCCTCGGCAACGGCGGCGTCCTGTCCACCGCCCCGGAGATGGTCAGCGACCAGGGACGTCGGGAACGGCAGCAGCGACGTCCACAACAGCAGCAGCAGGTTGAGGAACAACAGCGGACGGTCGCTGCGCACGATGGTCGAGAACATCGAGTGGTGGTTGACCCACATGATGCCGATGATCGCAAAGCTGGTCAGGTAGGCCGCGAACTGCGGCCATTCCTTGACCAGCCCGGACCACAGACTGACGCTCCTGTGCTTGGACACGTCCTGCACCGGTCCGTGCAGTTCGAGGACGAGCAGGGTGATCGCGATCGCGAAGACGCCGTCGCTGAATGCCTCGACCCGCCCGGTCTCGGCACGGTCCTTGGTCACCGGCTCGCTCATGGTCCGCGCAGGCTATCGCGCCGATAGGCTCGAATCATGCAGCGCGACGAGATCCGCGATGCGGGTGAACTGCTCGGCACGGCGCTGGGCGAACTCGCCGAGACGGCACGAGACGTGCAGCGCGGCGTGTCTGCCCGCGTCTTCGGGGTGCTGGGCGCGCCGGCCGTTCCCGTGCGTGTGCTGCACGACGCGATCGCCGCCGTGGCCTACGGCTCGACCCGCATGGGCGTGCGCGCGCTGCCCGCGATGATCGGTGCTGCGTCTGCTGATCTCGCTACGCCGTCGGCCGATTCCGTGCACAGCTCGCCACGCGTGCACCTGGCACTCAACGCCCTCAACGGTTTTTGGGGCGACCGCCTCGCCGACCGCCAGCCGTCGCTCGCCTGCGCGATGACGCTGCGCACGCATCGCGGGCGAGCTCCGTGCCGTGCCGGCCAACGTCGCGTTCGACGCGCGGGCGGACGCGTCCGGCCGCCTGGCCGTGTTCGTCCACGGCCTGTGCGAGTCGGACCGCGCCTGGTGGCTGGCCGCGGCCCGTCGCTACGGCGACCCGGACGTCACCTACGGCTCGCTGTTACGTGCCGACCACGGTTGGAGCCCGCTGTACCTGTCGTACAACACCGGGCTGCACGTGTCCGACAACGGCGAGCAGCTGGCAGCGATGCTCGAGGCCCTGGCCGCCGCATGGCCGGTGCCGATCGACGAGATCGCGCTGATCGGTCATTCCATGGGCGGCCTCGTCGTGCGTAGTGCGGCCTGCCAGGCGCACGAGCACAACCAGGACTGGGTGCGCTCGCTACGCCACGTCTTCGTTCTCGGTTCACCCAACACGGGCGCGCCGCTCGAGCGGCTGGTCAACGCCGGCACGCACGCGCTGGCGCGGCTGCCCGAGACGCGGCCGTTCGCGACGTGGCTCAACCGGCGCAGCGTGGGCATCAAGGACCTGCGCTACGGCGCTGTCGCCCGCGCGGACTGGTACGACCACGATCCGGACGAGCGGCTCATCGACCGGTGCGCGCCCGCAATGCTGCTCGACGGTGTCACGTACTCGGCGGCCTCGGCGACGCTGTCGCGGCGCGCTGACGGGCGGTTCGCACACGACCTGCTGGTGCAGCACACGAGCGCGCACGGTGTCCATCCCACCCGTCGCATCGCCTTCGAACCCGATCACCTGCTACACGTCGGGGGCAGGAACCACTTCGATCTGCTCAACGATCCGCAGGTGTACGCGCACCTGTGCCGCTGGCTGAACGGTTAGCCGATCAGCGGGATCGTCACCGACGACGGCGCGGCCGACGTCCGCTGCACGTGGTACCGGCCGCCGGCCAGCTTGAGTAGCTCGGGCGGCGTCGGCATCAGGTGCGGGAAGTCGGTCGTGGACAGGGTCACCCGGATGCGGTGGCCGGGCGCGATCGTCGCGAGGGTCGGGAAGACCTCGACGTCGTAGCGGGTGACCTTGCCCGGCACTACCGGAGCCGAAGCAGCCTTCGTGTACGGGTGGTACGGCATGATCATCTTGCCGTCGACGGACCACGACTTGGACGCGTCCAGGGCCCGAGC
>DASTXN010000038.1:0-6208 GCA_035765515.1 Jatrophihabitantaceae bacterium
GCTCGTGGACGACTACGTGAGCCTGCTGGAACCGCTCGAGCTCGCGCCCGAGACCAAGATCATCCAGGTGTGGCACGCGGGCAGCGGCTTCAAGAGCATCGGCTACAGCCGGTTCGGCAACTACGGCTCGCCGAAGCTGACGAACGCGCACCGCAAGTACACGTACGCGATCACCGGCTCCGAGCAGCTGCGCCACGTGTACGCCGAGGCGTTCGGCATCGAGGAGTCGGCCGTCATCCCGACCGGTCTGCCGCGCGTGGACACGTTCCTGGACCCGGAGCGCACCGAGAAGGTCCGCGCGGAGTTCTTCGAGAAGCACCCGCACCTGGCGGGCAAGCGGCTGATCCTGTTCGCGCCGACGTTCCGTGGACGTGGCGCGGCGAGCGCTTTCTACGACTACGACCAGATCGACTTCGAGGCGCTGCATCGGATGTGTGGCGACGACACGCGGATCCTGTTCCGCGCGCACCACTTCGTCCCGCCGCCCGTGCCGATCCCCGAGCAGTTCGCCGACCGCATTTTCGACTTCACGTCGTTCCCGAACGGCAACGACCTGCTGCACGTCACCGACATCCTGGTCACCGACTACTCGTCGATCATCTACGAGTTCTCCCTGCTGAACCGGCCGATCCTGTTCTTCGCCCCCGACCGGCAGGTGTACGAGGCGACGCGCGGCTTCCACCGCGAGTACGAGGCCGCGGCGCCCGGCAAGATCTGCGACACGATGGACGAGCTGATCAAGGCGATCGAGAGCCAGGACTTCGACCTGTGGAAGGTCGCCGAGTTCCGCCAGGTGAACTTCGACCGCATCGACACGCACGCCGGTGACCGGGTCATCGACTGGCTGATCCTGGGCGACCCGACCGAGCACATCGAGGCCCGATGAACGTCGCGATCATCTTCGCCGGAGGCATGGGCGTCCGGATGAACTCCCGCGCGCTGCCGAAGCAGTTCCTCGAGGTGCACGGCCGGCCGATCATCGTGCACACGCTGGAGCACTTCGAGTCGCACCCGGAGATCGACGCCATCGCCGTCGCGATCCTGCCCGACTACCGCGAGCACCTGGAGCGCCTGGTGCACCGCTACGAACTCAGCAAGGTGCGCTGGATCGTGGACGGCGGCAAGACCGGTCAGGAGTCGCGGCACGCGGCGCTGGCGGCCGTCGCGAAGGACTGCCCGGACGACACGATCGTGCTGATCCACGACGGCGTCCGTCCGCTGATCAACGCCGAGCTGATCAGCGAGAACATCGCGACCGTGCGCCAGTACGGCTCGGCGATCACGTGCAAGAAGTTCGCCGAGACGATGGTGTCCTCGCCGACGGAGGAGATCACGGCCGTGATCCCGCGCGACGCGATCTACACCGCGCAGGCGCCGCAGAGCTTCCGGCTGGGCGAGATCCTGGAGCTGCACGAGCGCGCGAAGGCCGAGGGCGAACTCGACATCGTCGACTCGTGCTCGCTGATGATGCGGTACGGGCGCACGGTGCGCCGCGTGGACGGTCCCCGGTCGAACATCAAGATCACGACGCCGGAGGACTACTACGTGTGCCGGGCGTTCTTCGACCAGATCGAGAACCAGCAGATCGCGGGGATCTAGCCCGTGCCGCCCGACGCCCGTGCCGTGATCGCCGGCGACATCGCCGAGATCGTCGGCCGCGACCTGCCCTGGTCCGACCTCGCGAACGCGGGCGTGCTGGTCACCGGCGCCACCGGGATGCTGCCGTCGTACGCGGTGCACACGCTGCTGGCGCTGAACGACCGCGACCAGCTCGGCATCGAGGTGTACGCGCTGGCGCGTAACCAGGCGAAGGCGCGGGCCGTGTTCGGCGAGGCGCTGGACCGTCCGGACCTGCACCTGCTGCTCGGCGACGTCACCGAACCGGTCGAGCTGCCCGGCCGGCTGGACTGGGTGTTGCATGGCGCGAGCCCGGCGCGGCCGGCGCTGCACGCGAGCGACCCGGTCGGCACGCTGCGCGCGAACATCCTCGGCACGATGAACCTGCTCGAGCTGTGCCGCGCGCATCCGGGCTCCGGCCTGCTGTTGATGTCCTCAGCGGAGGTGTACGGCAAGACCGCCGGGCATGACGGGCTGACCGACGAGGACAGCTACGGCGGGCTGGACATCCTCAACGTCCGGTCCTGCTACCCGGAGGGCAAGCGCGCGGCCGAGACGATGGCCGCGGCCTACACGAGCCAGTACGGGGTGGCCTCGCGCGTCCCCCGGTTCGGGCACATCTACGGCCCCGGTCTGGCGCCGGACGACGGGCGCGTGCAGGCCGACTTCGCGGCGAACGTGGCGACCGGCCAGGACATCGTGCTCAACAGCGACGGGTCGGCGACGCGCACCTACACCTATGTGGCGGATGCGGTCGCGGGCATGTTCACCGTGTTGCTGCTCGGCGCGGACGCGACGGCCTACAACGTCTCGGACGAGCGCGGGCTGGTGTCGATCCGCGAGCTGGCGACGCTGTTCACCCAGGTGCGTCCCGACCGCGGACTGAAGCTGAGTTTCACCGGCAGCGTGGGGGACCGGGCGGTGAGCGCGGCGAAGGCGCAGGGCCTGAGCAGTGCGCGGCTGGCTGCGCTCGGCTGGCGCCCGCAGGTCGACCTGCCGACCGGCCTGGACCGGATGGTCACCGCCTTCGAGGCGGCCGTCTCGTAGCCAACCGCGGACCCGCGGCGAATCGCGTCAACGTACCTTGCAAGGTCGGCCCGCAGTCGCGCGTGAGCACGGGCGGCGAACAGGTCGAAGTCGCTGGCGGTGATGGTTGCGACATCTCAACCAGCGCGGTGTCTCCAGCACCGGTCTCCGGCGGCCGGGACCCGGTTACGGCACGGCCCTGACGACGTGGCGGTTCCGCAGCGGTGGATCAGCACCCCGGCGTGCTCGCCACCGCCGATTGAGCGCGCGTGCAGGTCGGGCGCGGGCGTGCGAGATCCCGCTTCGGCACCGAACGACAGCAACGAGAAGATGTCGTCGGCCTGGTACAGCTGCGACCTGCGGTACTTACCGGTTGCAGGTGCCAGAATCCTGACCTCCACAAGCTGCTTGACGAGTTTCGCTGCGCGGCTGATTGACAGCTGGAGCTGGTCGGCGAGGAACGCCGTCGACACGACTGGGTTCTCCACGATGACGTCAATAGCTCGCCGAATACCGGCATCGACGCGCACGCCGTCGACTGTGGCACGCCAGCGCTCGTGCACGGCCGTGGCCGCGTCGATGAAGTGATCGGCAATGGCGGTCGCACCCTCGAGGTAGCCGAGGAATCGACCGACGTAGTCGTTGAGCGCGTCGGCCCGAGCGTCGCCGTCGTAGCGGTAGCTGGTTAGGGCGGCGATGTAGCCGCCCTCGTCGTTGCGGAGGGCAGTCGACAGCGGGATCACGCCGCCGTCGATGAGACCGGCGCGCTTGAACACCCCATGGACCAGGGCCCGTCCGACGCGCCCGTTGCCGTCCTCGAACGGGTGGATCGTCTCGAACTGGGCGTGTACGACGGCCGCCAGCACCACTGGCAGATCGCCGGAGGTGTTCGCGTACGCCAGCAGATCGTCGACGAGCTCGGTAACGAGGTCTCCCGGCGGACCGGCGTACTGGGCGTTGAGTTTGTTGGTGCCACCGATCCACACCTGATCGTTGCGGTAGCCGACGCTCCGCCACGGCAGCAGTTCATGCTGGATCGTCCACAGGTGTTCGTGCGTCCACGTGCCCCCACCGAGCAGATCGATGGCGTCTCTCATCGCCGCGACGTTGCGCACAATCTGGTTCGCCGCGTGCGATGCGGACCCGTCGCTGATCTGGGCGATCGCAATATCGCGCGGGGTCGCGCGGACGCCTTCGATCCATGACGAGGAGATCGCCTCCGACCGCAGCGCGGTCGTGTACAGGATCGGCAGTGGGTTCGCTCGCAGTCGCCCGCCCAGACGTGCGACCCCGGTGGATACTTCCGCGGCGTACTCGGTTACCGCCGGGCTCAGCGCATTGGAGACCGCGGTCAAGCGGTCCGGGTGATAGCGCAGATAGCTCCCGCCGCGGCGTTCGGCCCGCGTGACGCCGGCGAAATCCGGCGGCACGTCGACGCGTTCCCAGCTCGCCATACCCAGCCCTCCTGAGTGAACAATAATATTACTATTGTTCACGCAATCTGGCCAGGCATACCCGGTCGACGCCGGCGAAGGAGCCGGCGGCACTAGCCGTTCGTCGGCGCGCGGGACGGCGTGCCGGTATCGGAGCTGACGGCAGGGCTGAACCAGAGTTCGGTGTGGTGCGCGGTGTTGCGCCGGGGCGTTCGATCCGGGTCGATCCACTTGGGTGGTCGCCAGTGCGGCACTCCGTTGATCATCAGACATTCCCACCCTCGTCGTTCGAACTCGCGATGGTGGTAGCCGCAGAGCAGGGTCATGAGGGCGATGTCGGTGCGCCCTCCCTTTGCCCACGGGATGATGTGGTGCACCTCGGTCCAGCTGGCCGGTGCCGTGCAGCCGGGGAACGAGCAGCCCCCGTCGCGGACGGCGAGTGCCCGGCGCTGCGCGACCGTGGCCAGGCGCCGCATCCGGCCGAACGACATGATGCCGCCCGTCACGTCGAGCAACGTGAACAGAAGCTGACCGTCGCCGGCGTTCCGGCGGATCTCGCTGGTACGGATCAGGTCGCCGTGCTCGGTCTCGGCGAAGCCGCGGCTCTCGTTGAGGTCTTCGGCGTTCACGCGCACCAGGACGGTGACCGGCGCACCGCCCGCGTCGGGAAGGCTGCCCGAGCGCAGCAGCCGCTGCCCGGCGTCCAGGAGCGCGTCGTGACGGCGCTGGCTCGCGGTGCGCTCGTCCGGCTCGCCCTCCTCGGACGGCACCGGCGCGGATAGCGCGTCGAGGATCGCCGTCCAGCTCGCGGCGGCCATCGGGGTCAGCCGGCCACGGAGCTCACCGGAACCGTCCGCGTTGGTGCGTAGGTGCAGGCCGCGGAGTCGCTGATGTTCGCGGTCGTCGGGCTCCGCCCCGTCCGGGTCCAACTGCTCGATCAGGCGCCGGATCTGCCGCTCGAGCGTGCGCGGGTCGTTGTTGCGGGCACGCTCGACCATCTCGGCCTCCAGGCGTCGGCCGTGCGCGAATTCGACCTGCGCCGGCAGTGCCTCGAGCCCGGCGGTGATCACCCGGACGTGCGCGGGTGACAGTTCGCCGGCCGCCTGCGCTGCGGCGACGGCCGGGAAGAGGGGCTCGAGACGCTCGCCGGTGACCGTGCGGCGCGGCCCCAGATCCCGCGCGCTCGCGGCGCGGGCCCGAGCGTCGGCCGGATCCAGGTGCAGCAGCCGGGCGAGCATCGTCGCGCTGTCGCGCATCGCCAGTTCGCCCGGAACTCCCCGCTCGTCGAGCTCGGCGATCAGCCGGTGTTCGGCCGCGGGGAACCGGCGGCGCTGCGTCTCCAGCCCGCGACACAGCTCGACGAGTTCGTCGCGGCCGAGCGCGTTGAGGTCCAGATCAATCAGGTCGTCGACCGCCGAGCGCAGCCGATCGAGCACGGCGGTCACGCCGGTGCCTTCGATCAGTGATGCGCTCATACGTGTCATATTACCAATCGTCCGATGTCTGTCAAGGCTCCCGACGAAGAAGTTTTTCGTGCCGATTCGGCCACCGATGTATCCCTCGAAACCATTGCGCAAATCGCGGTTCCGCTCAACCGGCGCCTTCCAGCCCGGTCCGGTGCGCGTGGTCACCTTGGTTCTGAGCATCGCCGGCGTTGACGACCTCGATCCGCAGCGACGCGAGGTGAGAACGGATCCGGACCGGGCTGGAGGGCGCCGTCCGATCCCAACCGCGGGAGGCCAAGTCGGCGACAGCGCGACGCAACCAGCACTGTCAGAAAATCACCGGTCGTCAACGACCGCGAAGAGGTCGTCATCACTCGGCCGGCTATCGGTGGCGGCGAATCACGGACGAGCATCGCCTCGTCTACAAGCTCACCGATACCGAGGTGCGGATCGCGGCATGCCGCTACCACTACGGGCGGTGACGTCGATCAGGGCCGACGAACGTGATCGTCAGCCGGCGCTCCCCGCGGTCGTCAGGGGCCCGTGCGGAGCCGGTGCAGGAACGCCGCTACCGCCTGCCGGGTGACGTCGGCGGTGGGGTGGAAGCCGCCGTCGGGGTAGCCGCCGGTGATGTTCTGGGTCTTCAGCCAGCTGATGTCGGCGCAGAACGGGCTCCTGGTCGGGACG
>DASTXN010000039.1:0-21438 GCA_035765515.1 Jatrophihabitantaceae bacterium
CGGCTCCCGCCTTCGCGGCACACGGCGCCTCGACGATCAACGCGATCGCGCCCGGCTTCATCGACACCGAGATGACGGCGAAGATGCCGCTGGCCACTCGCGAGGTCGCGCGGCGGCTGTCCAGCCTGCAGCAGGCCGGCCTGCCGATCGACGTCGCCGAGGCAGCCGCGTGGCTCAGCTCGCCCGGCGCGGGCGGCGTCAACGGCCAGGTGCTGCGCGTGTGCGGGCAGAACCTCGTGGGTGCGTAAAGTTTCCCCGGTGTGTGAAATGACCGTCGCGTGACCGCTTCGCAGCAGTCCGGGGAGCAGCACGGCCAGGAGCGCACGCCGCCGTCCCGTGGCGTCCTCACCCGGACGGTGAAGACACAGCTGATCCTGTTCGTGATCATCACCCTCGCCGGGATCTCGTACGTGAGCGCCAACTACGTCGGGCTGACCAAGATGTTCAGCTCCGGTGGCTGCACCGTCCACGTCGACCTGCCCGACTCCGGCGGTATCTTCACCGGCGCCGAGGTCACCTACCGCGGCGTCACCGTGGGCAGGGTCGGCGGAATGCGGCTGATCCCCAAGGGCATTCAGGCCGACCTGGTGCTGGAAAACTGCTCGCACCCGAAGATCCCCTCGAACAGTTCCGCGATCGTCTCCGACCGGTCGGTGGTCGGCGAGCAGTACGTGAACCTCGTGCCGTCCTCGGGCAGCGCGCCGTACCTGTCCAACCAGCAGACGATCCCGATGTCGCGTACCAAGATCCCGGTGTCCGCCGAGCAGCTGCTGAAGAACATGGACGCGCTGGTCAACTCGATAGACCTGCCCGCGCTGCGCACCGCGGTCACCGAGCTGGGCGACGCGCTGTCCGGCCGGGGTCAGGACCTCGGCCGGCTGCTGGACGCGTCCCACGCGTTCCTGGACACGGCCAGCGCCAATCTGTCGCAGACGATCGCGCTGCTGCGCTCGTCCGACACCGTGCTGAGCACCCAGCTGGACGAGGGCAACGCGCTGCGCAGCTTCACCCACAATTTGAACCTGCTGGCCGGCCAGCTGCGCTCGAGCGACCCGGACATCCGGCGGCTGCTCGACGACGCGCCGTCCGATCTGGGCGTGGTGCGCTCGTTCGTCCAGGACAACCGGACGGACCTGGGCGCCGTGATCGCGAACCTCGCCGTCACCGGCGAGACGCTGCTGCGGCACGTCGACGGGATCACCGAGATCCTGCTGCTGTACCCGAACATGACCGCCGGTGGCCTCACCGTCATGCGTCCGAGCGGAACGCAGGCGCTCGGGTTCATCCTGAGCACCGACCCGCCGGACTGCGGCGACCCCAAGAAGGGCAGCGAGGGCTACGGCGGGACGGATCGCCGCCAGCCGAGCGACGTCGCGCCGAAGGCCCCCAACGTGGCCGCGCACTGCACCGCCCCGCCGTCCAGCGGAACGAACGTCCGCGGTTCGGCGAACGTGCCGGGCGGCGACCCGATCAGCACGTCCGGCGGCGGCGTCGCCTATCCGCGTGCGAACAGCGCGGCCACCACGGCTGACCCGATCCGGATCGGCACCGGCCTCGACGGTGCCGGCTTGGTCGGGGACCGGTCGTGGCTGGCCATCCTCACCACCGCCCTCAGTTGACGAAGAGCCGTCGGACTGACAGACCGACGCACCGGCCGATTCGATCCTGACAGGAGAGCATCGTGACCCAGACCCTGACCAGTGCTCCGTCGCTCGCACCGCTGTATGCGAAGGCGGCCGTGACGGCGCCGCTGCATCGCGGGGACACCCTGCCCGACACGGTCCTCGAGCTGGCGCCCCAGGCGATCGACGAGAACCACCTTGCCGGCTACGACCGGGTGTGCGGGTTCCGCCTCGGCGACACGCTGCCGCCTACCTACCTGCACGTGCTCGCCTTCCCGCTTCAGGTCGCGCTGATGACCGAGCGCGCCTTCCCGTTCCCGCTGGTCGGGTTGGTGCACGTGGCCAACGCGATCACGGTGCACCGTCCGGTCGGTGCCGGCGAGCAGGTCGCGTTCACCGTTCGCGCGGACAACCTGCGACCGCACCCGGCCGGCCGGCAGCTCGATCTGCTCAGCGAGGCGAGCGTCGACGGCGAGACGGTGTGGTCCGGGCGCAGCACGTATCTGCGCCGCGGGGGGAAGCGCCCCGAGCGACCTTCGGGCGAACGCAGGCCCCGGGCCGAAGCGCCCACGCCGTCCGTCACGTCCGCCCAGATCCGGGTGCCGGGCGACATCGGCCGCCGCTACGGCGCGGTGTCCGGGGACCGCAATCCGATCCACCTGTCCGGGCTGAGCGCGAAGGCGTTCGGGTTCCCGTCCGCGATCGCGCACGGCATGTGGCTCAAGGCGCGCACGCTCGCCACCCTCGAGGGACGGCTGCCCGACGCATACACGGTCGAGGTCGCGTTCAAGCTGCCGGTGCTGCTGCCCTCCACGGTCGCCGTGACGTCCACCGCGACTGAATCCGGCTGGGACCTGGACGTGCGCAGCGCTCGCTCCGGCAAGCCGCACCTCGCCGGCGCCATCACCCGGCCGTAGCCCGATCAGCTGGCAGGCCCGGTCACGGCCTCAGGGCGTGCGGCTCAGATCGTCCACGGCGGAGTGAGCCGCGAGCCGTCGGCCAGCACCGCTTCCAGGCCCGCGGTGGTCACCACCCAGGCACAGGCGTCGACCTCTCCGCCGTCGACGCGGAAGCTGCTGCCGGCCGGGACGAACACGACCGCGCCCGCCGTCGCGTCCGAAACCACGCCGTCGAGGCGCACGCGCAGCGAGCCCTCGGTCACGAACAGCACCTCCTCCTTGCTGACCTGGTGCTCGGCGCCGACCGTGCCTGCGTCGACGCTCAATTGCCAGGCGCACAGCTGCTCGCTGCCGCGCGACGGGGCCAGGTAGGACGTGAACCGGCTGCCGTGCAGGTCGAACTCGCGCGCGGCGCTGCTGTTCAGGACAGGCATGAACTGATCCCTTCTCAATGGTCAAGCTGCTTGACTATATGGTCAAGGTCGTTGACTGATCTGTCAAACTCCTATTCGTGGACGCAGAAGCCGTGCAGCTGGCGATGAACGTGCTGGCCACCGCATCCCGTGTGATCGAGCAGATCCAGGACGGCCTGGTTCGCCGCGGCTTCCACGATGTGCGACCGGCGCACGGCTTCGCGTTCGTGCGCATCAGCCATGGGGACGCGACTGTGCTCGACGTCGCCGAGCACTTGGGTGTCACCAAACAGGCGGCGAGCCAGCTGGTCGAGCAGTTGGTGCAGCGTGGTTATGTGACGCGGGTCGCGGACCCGTCCGATGCGCGCCGGCGACTGCTCGCGCTCACGGCAAGGGGACGAGCCTGCACGCGGGCTGCCGAGGCGAGCGCGGCCGAGGCGGTCACCGCGTGGCAGGGCGAGCTCGGCGTGGACGGCACCCGGCGCCTCGCGCGGCTACTGGCGCGCGTCAGTCCCGACGGGCCGCTGCGCCCCATCTGGTGACTACGCGATCAGCGCTCGCGCCGTCGAGGGCAGCCCGCAGGAAGACGCCGATGTCGTGGACGGCGTCGGTGGCCTCGCGCAGCATCCCGGCGAGCATCTGCCCGGAGTGCCACAGGCGGTCGTGGTCGACCGTCTGCACCTCGACGCCGGCGGCGCGGGCGCGCTCGCTGAAGCGCGCGATCTGGTGTGCGAGCAACTCGCGCGTGCAGCGGTGGATCAGCATCGGCGGCAGCCCGGACAGGTCGCCGTACATCGGCGCGTAGCCCGGGTCGCACGGGTCGGCGTCACCGCGGTACATGTCGCCACAGGCCTTGCCCCATGCCTTGTTGACCACGAAGTCCCGGTCGGCTCCGTCCGTATCGCAGGGATCCGTCCACGGCGACAGCAACGCGAGCGCGCCCGGACGCCGTCCTGCGTCGGTGAGCAAACGCGCTGCCGCAACCGCCAGCCCTCCCCCGGCCGAGTCGCCCGCCAGCGCAACGCGATCCGGCCCGAAGCCCTCGCGGTCGACCAGGTCGTTGAACGCGGCAACGGCATCGTCCAGCGCGGCCGGATAGACGTGTTCGGGCGCGAGTCGGTAGTCGAGCGTGTAGACGACGGCGCCGGCGGCGCGCGAGAGGTGAGCGGCCAGCACGCGATACATCCGCGCGGAGCCGACGACGTAGCCGCCGCCGTGCAGGTACAGCACCGCGCGCGGGCGCTCCGTCGCGCCGGTGGTCACCCGTTCGGCCGGGCGTCCGCCGAGCGTCACGTGCTCGACCACGGTCCCGCGGGGAACGCGTCCGGCCCGCGAGCCCGTCTCGGTCAGCCACCGCTGCCAGGCGACGGGACGGCGTGCGTCCAGCCCGAAGCGGAAGAGCGGCGCGGTGGTCGCGACAACGGCCCAGCGGGGCAGGTGCGGCATGCGGTTCGTCCTCCTACGCCGAGGCCTTGCTGTGGCTCGGTTCGGAGGAACTCGGCCCGATGTCGGCGGACGGCATCATCCGGCCGGCGAACTTCGAGAAGATCCGCTGGTAGGCCGGACCGACCGCGCGGATGAACACGTCCAGTGCCTTGGCGTCCAGCCCGACCACCGCGCGCGGCCGGTTGCCGGTCACCGCGCGCAGGATCGTCCGCGCGGCCTGCTCGGGCGAGGTCTTGGCAAGCTTGGCGTCGAAGAACTCGGCCAGCTTCGCGGCGTCCTTGCCCTCGACCGCACCGGCGTTGCGCGCGATCGCGGTCTTGATGCCGCCAGGGTGCACGCAGGTGACCTGCACCGGCCGCCTGTTGATGATCATCTCCTGGCGCAGCGACTCGGTGAAGCCGCGGACGGCGAACTTGGCCGCGTTGTACGCGCTCTGGCTCGGCATCGACAGCAGGCCGAACAGGCTGGAGATGTTGACGACGTGCCCGTCGCCGGACGCGATCAGGTGCGGCAGGAACGCCTTCGTGCCGTTGACCACGCCCCAGAAGTCGACGTCCATCACGCGCTCGATCTGCTCGAACGTCATCGCCTCGACGTCGCCGCTGAACGCGATGCCGGCGTTGTTGAAGATCAGGTTTGCGGTGCCGTACTCGGCCACCACCGTGTCGGCGTACGCGAGCACGGCGGCCCGGTCGGTGACGTCCAGTCGCTGCTCGTGCACCGGGGCGCCGATCACGCGCACCTGCTTGGCGGTCGCGGCCAGGCCGGCGGTGTCGACGTCGCTGATGGCCAGCTTCGCCCCGCGCCGTGCCAGTTCGTAGGCAAGCGCGCGCCCGATGCCAGAGCCCGCGCCGGTGATCACGGCGACCTTGCCCTTGATCGCCGTCATTCGGGGTCCCCGACACATTTCGGAGCGCTCTTTGCGGAGAAATTTGGTTGGGTGATCATGATCCGCTCCCTACTTCCTCGGCGAGTGGCGCGTTATCGGCTTCAGTGGCGCGATATTTCGCGCCACTGAAGGACCTTTCGCGCCACTCGGCAGTGCTGGTGTCCCCGCGGTCGCTGCGCGCCGTCGTCCGGTACGCGGCCAGGTCGAACGTGCGCGTCAGCTGGCGGAACACGAACGTGAAGCTCGGCCACAGCGTGGTGTTGTTGCCGTGCTTGTCGAGGTACCAGCTCGAGCAGCCGCCGGTCGTCCAGATGGTCTGCCGCATGTGCTTCTGCAGCTTCGCGTTGTAGTCGCGCTGCTTGTCCGCACGCACCTCGACGGTCGCGAGGCCGTGCCGGTCCATCTCCTTCAGCGCGCTGGCGACGTAGTTGATGTGCGACTCGGCCATGTAGACCATCGAGCTGTGTCCGAGACCGGTGTTCGGGCCGATTACGAAGAACATGTTCGGGAAGCCGGCGACGGTCGCGCCCTTGTAGGCCTGCTGGCCGTTCTCGTCCCAGACGGCGGCGAGCGAGCGTCCGTCCGCGCCGATGACGTGCTCGTAGGTCGGCGAGTCGGTGACGTGGAACCCGGTGGCGACGATGATCGCGTCCACCTCACGCACGGTTCCCTCGTTGCTGACGATCGCGTTCTCGCGGATCTCCGCGATGCCGTCGGTGACGAGGTCGACGTGTTGCTTGGCCAGCATCGGGTACCAGTCGTTGGAGATCAGGATGCGCTTGCAGCCGATCTGCCAGTCGGGCGTGACCTTGCGGCGCAGCTCCGGATCGGAGATGGCCTTGGCGATGTTGCGCTCGGCGATCTTCTGCGCGGCGAGCAGGATCTTGGGCCAGAATGCGAAGCCGAGCACGTACGACTCGCGACCCCAGTAGATCGCCTCGCGGGCGAACCGCTGCAGGAACGGCACGTGCTTGTACGCGAACTTCTCCACGGACGGGTAGGCGCGATCGTGCCGCGGCATGACCCACGGTGCGGTGCGCTGGTAGACGTCCAGGTGCCCGACCCGGTCCGCGATGGCCGGGCCGATCTGGATCGCCGACGCGCCGGTACCGATCAGGGCGACCCGCTTGCCGGCGAGGTTGGCCTCATGGTTCCACCGGGCGGAGTGGAAGATCTCGCCGCCGAACGATTCGATGCCCTTGATGTCCGGCAGCGCCGGCTCGCACAGGGCACCGACCGCGGCCACGAGCACGTCCGCGCTGAAGTTGCCGCTCGTGGTGTCGACCAGCCACTGATCGCTCGCCGTGTCCCACTGCGCGAGCGTGACCTCGGTGTCGAACAGGTGCTTGTCCAGGACGCCGTACTTGCGCGCGGTCTCGCGCAGGTAGTCCTGGATCTCCGGCTGCGGTGAGAACGACCGCGACCAGTTCGGGTTGAGCTCAAACGAGTAGGAGTACAGGTGCGAGGGGACGTCGCATGCGGCGCCCGGGTAGGTGTTGTCACGCCAGGTGCCACCGACCTCGGAGCCGCGGTCGACGACGAGGAAGTCCTGGCGGCCGTCCTTGGCGAGCCGGATCGCGGTGCCCAGCCCGGCGAATCCCGAGCCGATGATCAGGACGCCGACGTGGCGTCGGCGAGCGTCGGGCGCCCCGGTGGGCACTGGCTGCATCCTGCGCTCGCCCGATCGAGAGGCCGCGCGCGCCGTCGACCGGCTGCCGGTTGTCTGCGTCATGCTGTCCAGGGTAAAGAACTCATTGAACCGGAGTCAATAGCTAGTTGGCTGGCGTTCAATAGCGTTAGGATGGCGATCATGGCGACCCGCGAGAAGCGCACCCGGCTCGATCCGGTCGCTCGCCGTGCGCAGCTGATCGCGCTCGGGGTCGAGATGCTCGCCACCCGGACGTTGGACGCGCTGTCGGTGGAGGACATTGCCAGGAAGGCCGGTATCTCCCGGGGCCTGCTGTTCCACTACTTCTCGTCCAAGCAGGAGTTCCACACCGAGGTGGCGCGCGCCGCGGCGGCCGAGCTGCTGCAGCGGACCGAACCGGACGTCGCGCTGCCGCCGGTCGAGGCCCTGCGCGGCGCGATCGGCGCATTCATCGACTACGTCGAGGAGAACCCGGATAACTACAAGTCGCTGGTGCGGGGCGCGGCCAGCGGAGACGCGCAGATGCGGGCGATCTTCGACCAGACCCGGGCGACGCTCGCCGGCCGCGTCGTGCAGGTCGTCGGCCAGCTGGGCTTCGAACTCGGCCCGCGCGCGGAACTCGCGGTACACGGCTGGGTCGCGTTCGCCGAGGAGTGCACGATCCGCTGGATCGACACGGCAAGCACCGATCGGGCCGCCCTGGAAGACCTGCTCACCAAGGCCCTGCCGGCAGTCGTCCTGGCGGCCACCGACGAGCAGATCGGCTCGCTGGTCTCGATCCTGACCGCTGAGCAGGCCATCGCGGCGAAATAGCCCGGTGCGGCGGGGCAGCAAAGAACTAGGATGTCCGACTATGGCATCCCTCGCGCCGTTCAGCGTCGAACGCAACCCCAGCCCGCGCAGCGAAGCCGAGCGCACGGCGATCCTCGCTGCTCCGGGTTTCGGCAAGTACTTCACCGACCACATGGTCCGTATCGACTACGTGGACGGCGCGTGGGGCGAGGGCCGCGTCCTGCCCTACGGGCCGCTCGCGTTCGACCCCGCCACGACGGTCTTCCACTACGGCCAGGAGATCTTCGAGGGGTTGAAGGCCTACCGCCAGCCGGACGGATCCGTCGCCACGTTCCGCCCGGACGCCAACTCCCGGCGCTTCGCCAACTCGGCCCGCCGGCTGGGTATGGCCGAGCTGCCGGACGAGCTGTTCCTCGAGTCGTTGCGCGCGCTGGTCGACGTCGACCGCGAGTGGGTGCCGAACGCGCCGGACGAATCGCTCTACCTGCGCCCGTTCATGATCGCCACCCAGGTCGGCCTCGGCGTCAACTCGCCGTCCAACAGCTACTCGTATCTGACGATCGCGTCCCCTGCCGGCCCGTACTTCAGCGGCGGCATCAAGCCGGTCAAGGTTTGGCTGTCGACCGAGTACACCCGGGCGGCCCCGGGTGGCACCGGCGAGGCCAAGTGCGGCGGCAACTATGCCGCGGCGTTCCTCGCGCAGGCGCACGCCACCGCCCAGGGCTGCGACCAGGTGGTCTGGCTGGACGCCGCCGAGCACCGCTGGGTCGAGGAGATGGGCGGCATGAACCTGTACTTCGTGTACGGGTCGGGACCGTCCGCACGCATCGTCACGCCCGCGCTCACCGGCACGCTGCTGCCCGGCGTCACCCGCGACTCGTTGCTCACCATCGCGGGCGATCTCGGCTACGCCGCCGAGGAGGGCAAGATCTCGACGGACGAGTGGCGCGAGGGCAACGAGTCCGGGGCGCTCACCGAGGTGTTCGCGTGCGGCACCGCGGCCGTGATCACGCCCGTCGGCGCCGTCGGCAGCGCGTCCGGCGGCTGGACGATCGGCGACGGCACGCCCGGCCCGATCACCATGCAGCTGCGCGAGCACCTGACCAACCTCCAGACCGGCAAGGCCGCGGACGAGCACGGCTGGATGCACAAGCTGATTTAGCCGCTGATCCGTCCTAGGATCCGCGGTTATGGACCCGCCGCGGACGCGATACCTCGACCGGGACGGCGCCGCCTTCGCCTACCAGGTGGTCGGCGACGGTCCCGCGAACGCCGTGGTCTTCCTCGAGATCGTCCAACACCTGGACCTGTGCTGGACGGACCCGCACACCCACTACAACTTCGAGCGCATGGCGAGTTTCACGCGCTTCGCGGTGTTCCAGCGGCGCGGCTTCGGGCTGTCCGAGTCGATCCGTTACGTCCCGAGCATCGAGCAACAGGCCGAGGACGTCCTCGCCGTGATGGACGCAGCCGGCATGCACCGGGCCACCCTCTTCGGGCTGGTGGGCACCTGCGGGCCACTGGCCCTCGTCGCTGCCCTCGTGCCGGAACGGGTGCAGGGGCTCTCGCTGCTGGCGCCGTGCGCCTCGATGTGGTCCGGGAGCGGACCCACGCCCACCGGCTGGACCGACGCACAGGCCCGCAGCTACCGGGCGCTGGCGCGCACTGTCACCGACAACTGGGGCAGCGGCGCGACCGTGGACATCTGGGATCCGGCGCTGGACAGCCCGTACAACCGCAGGTTGATGGCCATGCTGGAGCGCTGCTCCACCACGCCCACGGCCGCGGCGGCGTACTGGGACTGGATGCTTTCGACCGACATCTCCGACATCCTGAGGGCGGTCCAGGTACCGGTCCGCGTGCTGCGCAGCCCAAGCAACCTGATCCCGGACGCGGCGGTGCGCCACGTGGCCGACCTGCTGCCGAACGCGACCTACCAGCTGTTGCCGGCACATGCTCCGGGCACCTCGCTGGGCGAGTCGTACCGTCCGGTGATCGATCAGGCCGAGGAGCTGCTCACCGGGCACCAGCACGCGGCGGAGTCCGATCGATCCCTGGCGACCGTGCTGTACACCGACGTCGTCGATTCGACCGCGCTGCTCGGCAGGCTCGGGGACGCGCGCTACCGCGAGGTACGGGCGGCCCATGAGCGCCAGGTACGGCACGCCGTCGAGCAGGCGGGCGGGCGACTGGTGAACGTGACCGGCGACGGCACGCTCAGCCTGTTCGACAGCCCGAGCCGGGCCGTGCGCTGCGCCGTGACGATCAGGGACGAGGCCGCAGCCCTCGACATCTCGGTGCGCGCCGGCCTGCACAGCGGTGAGATCGAGCGCGAGGGTCTGGACGTGGCCGGGATGGCCGTGCACATCGGCGCTCGGGTCGGTGCCGCGGCCGGGCCCGGGGAGGTGCTGGTCTCCCGGACGGTCCGCGACCTCGTCACCGGCTCCGGCCTGGAGTTCGAGTCCCGCGGCGAACGACCGCTGAAGGGCGTACCGGGCGAGTGGGAGTTGTTCGCGCTGAGCTCCATCGAGCGCCGGGCCGAGGTCCTGCCGGCCGAGTCGTCGATGGTGACGGCGCTCGATCGGGCCGCGCTGACGACGGCGCGGCGCGCGCCCCGCACGGCCCGCACCGTGGTCCGCGTGGGCAACGCGCTCCAGCGCCGCCGTGCGACACGATAGGGCGTATGGACGTCGATGCACTGATCGATCACCTCGCAGCGGACGGCCCGCGTCTCGCGGAGGCAGCGACACGCGCCGGCCTCGATGCGCAGGTGCCCGCGACGGACTGGACGGTCCGCGAACTCGTCACCCACGTCGGCGGAATCCACCGCTGGGCCGCCGACATCGTGGCGAACTGCGGCACCAGCTTCGACACCGCTGCCGGCGAGGCCGTGGGTACCGGCCCGGCGGATGCCGAGCTGATCGACTGGTTCCGCGCCGGTCACGCGGGCCTGGTCGAGACGTTGCGCGCCGCGCCGACGGATCTCGACTGCGCAACCTTCCTGCCCGCCGATTCGCCGTTGCACTTCTGGGCGCGGCGGCAGGCGCACGAGACGGCGGTCCACTGCGTGGACGCCGAGGCCGCGGCCGGTCGCGTCACCGGGTTCGACGCCGCCTTCGCGCAGGACGGCATCGCCGAACTGCTGCTGGGCTTCGCCGCGCGCAAGTCGAACGCGATCGCGCAGCCGGCGACGATCGCGCTGCACGCCGCGGACGGTCCGTCCTGGCTGATCACGCTGGGCGGCGAGCGCATCGTGGCCGAGCCTGCTGCGATCGACAAACCCGCGGACGCCACGATCAGCGGCACGTCCTCGGACTTCTACCTCTGGCTGTGGAACCGGGCCAGCACTGCGACCGTCGCCGGGGACGCCCGGGTTGCTGAGCTGTGGCGCGCGGTGCGGATCCGCTGGAGTTGACCGGCGAGAAAAATCCCGCTGAAACTTCCACACAAGAACTTGACAAGAGAAATAGCTGTCGAGGAAGATAAGCGGGCATTGCCAAGCACGAGCATTGCGGCGCGAGCTACCGGTCGGCGCAGGGGGCGACCGGCGGTCGGGGGATCCGCGCTGGCGACGCGCGGGGGATCAGACTCGTGTTGCAGTGCCGGCTCCCTGGCCTCGCCTATCGGGCGAGGCCAGGGACGGGGGTCGGATCAAGAACGCATCGGCAGACCCTTCCGGCGCGGCCGGATCGAGGTCGCGAACCGGACTCAACTGCGCCGCCAGTCGGCTGAGCGCCTTCACGTCGCGCTCGGAGATTGCGGCCAGCACCAGGCTGGAGACCGCCTCGTCGTAGGCGCGGGTGCACTCCTCGGCAAGGATCCGGCCGCGCTCGGTGAGCACCGCGTGGACGACCCGGCGGTCCGCGGAGGCGCCGCGACGGTCGATCAACCCGTCCCGCGCCATGCGATCGGCCAGCTTGGTGAACCCGCCGGAGGACATCGTCAGGTTGCGGGCGATCTCGCTCATCGTCATCCGCTGCTCGGTCGCGTCGTGCAGCAGTCGCAGCACGGCGATCCATTGTGCCGGTATCCCGGCCGCCGCCACGCGGCTGAGGACAGCCTGCTGCACCGCGCTGATGACCTCGGCCGCGGACGTCCAGTCGGCGATCAACTGGCGGTCGGCCGCCGGACCTGCCAGCTTCGGGTCGGACACGGGTTGAACATACGCGCGTGGCGATCGCGGACGAACTCCGACATACCCCTATTCCTTAACCGCGACTTGACTAACAAGGCCTTGACACACGTTTAGTTTCCGTAGAAAGTTCTTCCGCGTGAAGCGACCGCCCATCGGGGGTGCGGTCGGCGATCGGGGGACAAGTGCTGTGAAGAGTGTGTTCGGCAGGCAGCTTCGGGGGACGCAGCGGAGTTCTCGGGACGTCCAGAGATACCGCCGCTACGGATGGTTGACCGTCGCGACCGCTTTCGTCGCCAGCGGCGGGTTGGTGGCCGGCAGCTTCCTGGTCGGGGGATCGCTTCCCGCCGGCGCGTGGTCGGGCGGCGGCGGTGGGGCCGGCACGGCAACGATCACCGTCCACGCCGGAGGCGACCGCACCGGCCCCGGCGTCGGCACGGTGACATCGCTCGCCGGGGTGACATTCCAGGCGGTGCCAGGCGCGAGCACGAGCGGTGCCGCTGCGGATACCTGCACCACCGACGCCACGGGGGCGTGCACGCTCTCGGTGCCGTCCGGCTCGGCGTACACGGTGTCGGAGACCGGCGCGCCTGCCGGCTACTACCGGAACGCGACCTTGGACGAGGGCGACAGCTCGACCGGCCACGGCGCGCCGTACAGCTTCGTCACCAAGTGGCTCGGCAGCAACGCGAGCATCGACGTGCCCGGCGATGCGCTGGACGGCAGCTACTCGGACGACGGCATCCACGGCCAGTACGACGGCTCGCCCTGGAGCGGTCTGATGTCCGCCTCGCGCAACGACCCGGCGCTCTCCCCGGTCTGCGGCCTGCGCATCGCGCTGATCCTGGACAGCTCGGGATCGATGGGCGACTCGACCAGCGGCGGCAGCACCAAGATCGCCGACCTGAAGACCGCCGCGACGAGCGTGATCAACGCGCTCACCGGCACACCGACGAAGGTCGCGATCTACTCCTTCGGCGAGAGCACGGGCAGCTCGGTGCCGCTCACGCCGCTCACCGACGCCGCGACGGAGAAGCCGCTGTTCGACAAGATCAGCGGCCTGCGTGCCAGCGGCGGCACGAACTGGGACCAGGGCATCTACCAGGCGGTGACGCCGGCGAAGGCGTACGACTTGGCGATCGTCCTTACCGACGGCAACCCGACCACGGACAACAAGGGCGTCGGCAACAGCAGCACCACCAACTTCCACAACGTCGACAACGCGATCTTCTCGGCGAACGCCCTCAAGGCGCTCGGCACGCGGGTCGTCACGATCGGCATCGGCGTCAACGGCGGCGACGACAACATCCGCGCCATCTCCGGGCCGACCGCGAACTCGGACTACTACCTCGCGACGAACCAGAACTTCGGCGACATCTTCCAGACGCTGGCGACCGGAAACTGCACCAACGCGCTGACCGTGCAGAAGCAGGTCGAGGACCCGAACGGCAACGTCCTGACCAACAGCACCGACGCCAATGGCTGGCAGTTCAGCGGTTCGATCTCCGGCGGCTCCACCATCAGCGCCCTCCCCGTCACCGCCTCGCAGGCCGGCACGACCGGTATCACCCAGGGCACCGTGAGCATCCCCTCGGGCGGGACTCCGACGGTCACAGTCACCGAAGCGCTCAAGAACGGCTACACGATCGACTGGAGCAAGACGACCTGCACGGTCGACGGCAAGAGCGTCACGACCACGAAGGTCGGAGACGGGACGGCGAACCCGGGCGTCTCGTTCACGGGCAAGGCGAACGTTGCGATCTCGTGCACGTTCACGAACAAGCAGCCGACCCCGACCTCGACGCTCACCCTCGTCAAGAAGGACGCCACGACCGGCAGTGTGCTGGCCGGTGCGAAGTTCACCCTGCACAAGGACTCGGCCAGCGGAGCGACTGCGGGCACGTGCACGACCGACGCCTCCGGCATCTGCTCGGTGAGCGGCCTCGACGTCGGGACGTACTACTGGGTGGAAACTGCCGCGCCGGCCGGCTACCAGCTGCCGTCCCCGGCCAGTTTCGGGCCGTACCAGGTCACCAGCGCCACCGCGGGCGGCACGATCGCCACCGCGACCGTTCAGGACCCGCAGAAGCTGACGTCGCTGACGGTGAAGAAGACCGACACCAGCGGCCACCCGCTCGCCGGTGCGAGCTTCGAGCTGCGCAAGGATTCGGCCGGCGGCTCCGCGGCGGGCACCTGCACCACCGGCGCGGACGGCACCTGCTCGGTCGACAAGCTCGCGTTCGGCACCTACTACTGGGTGGAGACCGCGGCCCCGGCTGGCTATCAGCTGCCCTCACCGAACGCGGCGCAGGTCGTGATCAACGCGGGCAACGCCGGCACGTCCGTCGCCGCGACCGTCGTCAAGGACGCGGCCGCGCCGACCACGCTCACCGTGAAGAAGACCGACGAGAGCGGCAACGCGCTCGCCGGCGCGACCTTCGAACTGCACGAGGGCACGGACGGAACCGGCACGCGGCTGTACACGTGCACGACCGACTCGAACGGCGCTTGCACGGTGTCGGCCTCGCCCGCGAACGGCAACGTGGTCGGCTTCGGCAACTACTCCTGGGTGGAGACCAAGGCCCCGGCCGGTTACCAGCTGCCGACGCCGGACGTGTTCGCGACGACGGTGACCGCGGCCAACGCCGGCGGCACCCTGGCGACGCGCGTGAAGGACCTGCCGCAGCTCACGTCGCTCGCGGTGCAGAAGACGGACCCGAGTGGCAATCCGCTGGCTGGCGCGACGTTCGCGCTGTGGCAGGACACCAACGGCACGCCCGGTCTGCAGCCCAGCGGAGCCGCACCGGACACGTCCATCTCCTCGTGCAGCACCGTGGCCGGCTCCGGTACCTGCAGCGTGCCCGGCCTCGGCTTCGGCACCTACTACTGGGTGGAGACCGCGGCCCCGGCCGGTTACCAGCTGTCCGGCTCGGGCGTGTTCGGCCCGGTCGTGGTGAACGCCACCGACGCGGGGACCGCGATTGCCGCGACCGTGGTGCAGGACGCGCAGCAGCTGTCCACGCTGACGGTCAGGAAGACGGACCCGAGCGGTAACCCGCTCGGTGGCGCGACCTTCGAGCTGCACTCCGGCTCGGCTGGTGGCGCGCTCGCCGGCTCGTGCAGCACCGCAAACGCGACCGGCGTGTGCGCCGTGAGCAACTTGCCGTTCGGCAGCTACTTCTGGGTCGAGGCCAAGGCACCGACGGGCTACCAGTTGCCCTCGCCCGCGTCGTTCGGCCCGGTGGTCGTGAACGCGGCCAACGCGGGGACGGCGATCGCGGCGACGGTCGTGCAGGACGTGCCGCAGCAGTCCACGCTGACCGTCAAGAAGACTGACCCGAGCGGCACCCCGCTCGCCGGCGCGGAGTTCGCGCTGTGGCGCGAGAGCGGCAACATGCCGGGCCTGCAGCAGAGCGGTGCCGGCGCGGGCATCCGCGTGTCCTCGTGCACCACCTCGGGTGCGGGCGGCTCCTGCGCGATCGCCGGGCTGCCGTTCGGCACCTACTACTGGGTGGAGACGGCCGCGCCGACCGGTTACCAGCTGTCCGGCTCCGGCGTGTTCGGTCCGGTGATCGTCGATGCGGCCGACGCCGGCACGTCGATCGCGGCGACGGTTGCTGCGGACGCCGAGCAGCCGACCACGCTGACGGTCACGAAGACCGACGACGCGGGCAAGCCGCTGGCGGGCGCGACCTTCGCGCTGCATCGCGGTCCGGACGCCACCGGCACCGTGCTCTACACCTGCACGACGGACGCGAGCGGCGCCTGCGCTGCGGGGTCACCCGCGGCGGGCAACGTCGTCGGGTTCGGCACCTACACGTGGGAGGAGACGGCTGCGCCGCCGAACTACCAGCTGGCCGACCCGACCACGCAGGCGGTGACGGTCACCGCGGCGAACGCGGGCACCGCCAACGTGGTCAGCTTCTCCGACGCACCGACACCGGTCGCGACCGTGACGAAGTCGGTCGGTTCGCTGGCCCAGAACGCCGACGGCAGCTGGACGGTCAGCTATGACCTCGCCGTCCGCAACGCCAGCACCAAGTTCGCGACCAGCTACACGGTCAACGACAGCCTCGGCCTCATGACCGGCTTCACGGTGAGCTCCGCGACCGTGACCGGGCCGGGCGCCAGCGCGACCTGGAACGGCACATCCGACACGACCGTGGCCGCGAGCCAGTCGATCGCCAAGGACAGCACCGTGCACTACACGGTGACGGTCACCGGCACGGCGGCAGCGGGCGCGATCGCCGCGGACGGGACGTGCACCGGCACGCCCGGGCATGGACTGTTCAACTCGGCAACGATCACCAGCGCGTCCGGCGGCAACACGGACAACGCCTGCGCGACGCCGGTCCTGCCGACCGTCCAGAAGACGGCCGGAACCCCGGTGCGCCACCTGGTCGGCGGGATCTGGGACGGCAGCTGGGACGTGTCGTACGCGATCACGGTGAACAACCCCAGCGCCGACACCGGGCTGTACTACTCGCTCAGCGACGCACCGGCCCTGGCCGGCACGCTCGACTTCGGCAGTGCCACGGTCAGCGGCACCGACAACGGCGGCCACGCCATCGCGTCCGGAACGGGTGACGGCAAGGTCTTGACCTCGTGGACCGGCAAGAGCCCGAACACCGGGATCATCACCAAGCGACAGCTGCCCGCGAGCGCGACGGACACCTACACCGTCGCGGTCAACGTCGCGGCCAAGCCGGCGAGCCTGCCGTCCGCGGACGACCTCACCTGCGCAGCCGCGGACACGCCGGGCCGGGGTGCCTTCAACAAGGCGACCGTGACCTCCGGCAACGACTCGGCGAGCGCCACGGCCTGTGCCGGTCTGCCCCAGCTGCCGGTGCCGACAGTGAACAAGTCGATCGCGTCGACCACGCAGAACCCGGACGGGACGTGGACGATCGTCTACCACCTGAGCGTGGACAACTCCACGGGCGCGAGCGGCACCTACTACGCGCTGTCCGACACGCCGCGGTTCGGCGGAGGCATCACCGTGCTGGCCGCGTCCATGACCGGGCCGAACGACGACTCGATCAAGGTCGCCGGCTGGGACCCGCTGCACGGCCAGACCGTCGCGGCCAAGGACCAGCCGCTCGCGGCGGGCAAGACGGACGTCTACACGGTCACGGTGACCGCTGACGTGACGACCGGCGCGACCGTCACCGACCGGGACTGCACGCTGGGCGTGACCGAGACCGGCACCGGGTTCCTGAACTCGGCGACGGTGCAGTCCGGCGCCAACTTCAGCACGGACACCGCATGCTCGAGCCCGTCGACCCCGACCGTCGCCAAGACGTTCGTGTCGGCCAGCCAGCACGTCAGCGGCGGCGCCTGGGACGGGACGTGGGACGTCACGTACACGCTGAAGGTGACCGACCCGGGCAGCACCGGGCTGCTGTACACGCTCGACGACGCACCGGGCTTCCCGGCCGGGGTGAGCGTGAACAAGGAGTCGGTCGTCGGGCCGAACGGCGCGGCGAACTCCTGGACGGGCACCGGCCACATCGCGCACAACCAGGCGCTCGCGCCCGGGATGACCGACACCTACACGGTGACCGTCAACGCGACCGTGCCGGCCGGGACGAGCGCGAGCGACCGGGCGTGCCAGCCCGGTACGGCGGGCAAGGGCTTCTACAACGCCGCAACCGTCACCTCGGGCCACGACTCGTCCACCGCGCACGACTGCGGTGCCATCCCGACCCCGGGCGTGCCGACCGTGGCCAAGACGGTCACGTCCAGCGTCCAGAACGCCGACGGCACCTGGACGATCACGTACGACCTGGCGGTGAGCAACTCCAGCGGCGTGTACTCGAGCCCGTACTCGCTGTCCGACACGCTCGAGTTCGGCGGCGGGATCAACGTCCTGTCGGCGACCGCGAGCGGGCCGGGTGTGAACGCGTCGTGGACGGGTAGCTCGCCCAACACGACCGTCGCCGGCGGGGGATCGCTGGCGCCGAACAGCAGCGTCCACTACACGGTGACGGCGACGGCGCGAGTCACCGCCGCCGCTACCACGACGGACCGGGACTGCACGCTGGACGCGGGCGAAACCGGCACCGGTTTCCTGAACACGGCGACGCTGAGCAGTTCCGGCGGCAGCAACACCGGTACCGCCTGCGCAACGCCGGGCTCGCCCACGGTGGTCAAGAAGGTGATCTCAGCGGTGGAAAGCCCGCAGTGGCACTGGGTGATCACGTACGGCGTCACCGTCACGAACGGCACGCAGGACCAGGTGTCGTACTCGCTCACCGACACGCCCGGCTTCGCGTCCGGCATGGACATCAGCAGCGCCGCGGTGACGCAGCAGCGCACGGGCGCCGACGGCGCGAACGTGGGCGCGGCAACGTCCGTCGCGGGTTGGACGGGTGTGGCGCCACACGCCGCCCTGGCGAGCGGGATGACGCTGCCGGCCGGGGACACGGACACGTACGTCGTGACCGTCCACGCGGTGGTGGACGAGCACATCGACACGTCGCTGCTGACGTGTTCGACGGACGGGGCGGGTCACGGGTTCTTCAACGCGGCCACGATGACCTCGGGCGACGACGTCAGCCGGGTGTCGGCGTGCGCGGCGGGTGCGGCGCACGGAGTCGGCGGGGTGACGACGTCCAAGCCGGCGCCGCCGTCGCCGTCCCCCTCGCCGTCGCACGGGACGGAGCCGCTCGCCACCACCGGTTCGAACGTGGTGCTGGTCGGCGCAGTGGGCGCGCTGCTGGTGGCGATCGGTGCTCTGCTGGTGCTCGGCGGAGTGCGCCGCCGCCACCACTGAACCAGCTGCTCAGCTGACCGGCTAAGCGGCTGAGCAGGACCCCGCCGGGCAACCCGCCCGGCGGGGTCCGCTGCTGTCAGCCCTCGCCGCAGAGCGGGCCGGCAGGCTGGGCTGTCGGTCGGTGTCTCAGCCGGTCGGCCAGCGCCGGAAGTTCTGGTACGACCGGCTCGGCGTCGGGCCGCGCTGGCCCTGGTAGCGCGAGCCGTACTGCGCCGAGCCGTACGGGTGCTCGGCCGGGGAGCTCAGCCGGAACAGGCACAGCTGGCCGATCTTCATCCCGGGCCAGAGCATGATCGGCAGGTTCGCCACGTTGGACAGCTCGAGCGTGATGTGGCCGGTGAACCCCGGATCGATGAAGCCGGCGGTCGAGTGGGTGAGCAGGCCCAGGCGCCCGAGCGACGACTTGCCTTCGAGGCGCCCGGCCAGATCGTCCGGCAGCGTCACGACCTCGAGCGTCGAACCGAGCACGAACTCGTTCGGGTGCAGCACGAACGGCTCGTCGCCCTTCGGCTCGACCAGCGACGTCAGCTCGTCCTGCTGCTGCGCGGGGTCGATGTGCGTGTACTGCGAGTTGTTGAACACCCGGAAGAAGCGGTCCAGCCGGACGTCGATGCTGGACGGCTGGACCAGTTCGGCGTCCCACGGGTCGAGCACCAGGCGGTTCGCGTCGACCTCGGCGCGGATGTCACGGTCGGACAGCAGCATGCGCGAAAGGCTACTGGGTGTCCTCGATGAACCGGACGACGTGTGCGGCGAGCTCCTCGCCCGCGTCCTCCTGCAGGAAGTGGCCGGCGTTCTCGATGACCGGGTGCTCGCGTCCGGCCGCCCCGGGCATCGCCCGCTTCAGGATCGGCGCCATCGCGCCGGTGATCGGGTCGCCGTCGCTGAACGCGACCAGCACCGGAGTTGGCGACGCCGCGAGGACGGACCAGGCGGCGCGGTTGGCCTCGGTCGCCGGGTCGTCCGGCGCGGTCGGCACCAGATCGGGCATCGCGCGCGCCCCGGCCTTGTACGACTCGTCCGGGAACGGCGCGTCGTACGCGGCCAGGACGGCATCGCTCAGCGGCCGCCGGCAGCCGCTCGCGACGAAGCGGGCGACGTCCAGGGACGGAGCCGTGCGCACGGCTCGGCGGAAGGCGTGCCAGATGTCCGGCATCGGGTGGTCGCCGGTCGGCAGCCCGGTGTTCGCCGCGACGATCCGCGCGAACCGATCGGGATGTTCGGCTGCGAGACGCAGGCCGATCAGCCCGCCCCAGTCCTGGCACACCAGCGTCACGCCGCGCAGGTCCAGCACGTCGAAGACGAGCGAGCGAACCCACTCGACATGCCGGGCGTAGGAGTGGTCTTCCGGGCGCGCCAGCTTGTCAGAGCGTCCGAAGCCGACCAGGTCGGGCGCGATGGCGCGCAGCCCGGCGTCGGCGAGGATCGGCAGCATCTTGCGGTACAGGAACGACCAGGACGGCTCGCCGTGCAGCAGCAGCACCGGCCGACCGGTCGCGGGACCGTCCTCGACCCACGCCATCCGCAGCGTGCTTCCCCCAGCGGCTACGCCTTCACTGCTGGCGGGACCCCCACGGCCGTCCGGCACGTCGGCGTAGTGCGGCTCGTACGCGAAGTCCGGCAGATCCGCGAACCGGTCCTCGGGCGTGCGCAAGGTCTGCATTCGAGCACCGTAGCGAGGACCGCCGGGCGCGAACAGTCGGTTCGCTCATGCATGATCATCGAATGACCGACCAGCCCGCACCCGCCGCCCCTGACTCGCCGATCCGCGCGCTGGCGGACGAACTGGTCCACACCCTGCTCGCGGCGGATCCGCTGCACGGCAGCGCGCTGGGCCGGCGCGAATACGACGCGTTGATGCCCGACCCGTCCGCGGCGGCCGAGGACGCGCTGGTCGACCGGCTGCGCGATCTCGCCGGCCGCGCCGAGCAGCTGGCCCCGGCCGACACCCGCGAGCGGGCGACGCTCGGCTCCGTCAAGGCCTGGTGCAAGCACCGCGAGCTGGACCTGCAGAACCGCGCGGACGAGTACACCGTCACGGCGATGCCGTTCGCGGGCCCGGCGATGCTGCTGGGCGTGGCGGCGCGGACCGTCCTGCCGGACCCCGCCGCGGCCGAGGACTACTTTGCCCGGCTGGTCGCGTCGCCGCGCTGGCTCGACGGCACGACCGACCGGCTGCGCGACGGCCGCGCCAACGGCACCCTGCCGGTCGGCGAGCTGGTGGATCAGGCGAGTGACTGGGCCGATCGCGTTCTCGCCGCGCGCGTCCCGGCCGAGTTCCTCGCGCCGCAGCCACCGGCCGGATGGACGGGTGAGCCGGCCTGGCGCGATCGGGTGTCCGCCGTCGTCCGGGACGAGATCAAGCCCGCGCTCGCCCGCTGGCGGGAGCTGCTGACCGAGCTGCGCGCCGACGCACGGCCGAACGACCGGGCCGGCCTGGCCGCGCTGCCCGACGGCGAGCGCAGGTACCAGCGTGCGATCACCGTGCACACCACGCTGCCGCTCAGCGCCGAGGAACTGCACACGACCGGCCTGCTCGCCGTGGCCGAGCTCGAGGAGCGCGCGCTCGAACTCGGCGCGTCGCTCGGACTGCCGGACCTGTCGGCGATCGTGGCCGCCGTCCGCGCATCCGGCGAGACAGCCGATAGCCAGGCCGCGCTGGCCGCGGCCCGGGACGCCGTGCGCCGCGCCGAGCAGGCCGCGCCGCGGCTGATGCCCGGACCGCTGCCGGAGCCCTGCGCGGTGGAACCCATGCCGGACAGCGTCGCCCGCTCCGGCATGGCGCCGCACTACACCCGCCCGCGCGAGGGACGGGCCGGCAC
>DASTXN010000040.1:0-5491 GCA_035765515.1 Jatrophihabitantaceae bacterium
CGCTGGGGGCACTCGGCGCACCTCGTCTTGAGCGCCGCGATCGTGGCGGTGATCCTCACCGGACTGTTCCCGACCGAGGGGGCCGTGTCATTGACGGTCCCGGTGCTCGTCCTCGGCGTCGTGATCACGAGCTGGTTACTGATGCGCCAGCACGACCGACGGCTCTGCGAGCAGTGCGCCGCGGCCATCCCGCTAAACGCGGCCGAGCGGGCCGCGCGGTATCGGCGGATGTTTCGGCTGACGCACTGCGGTGCCGAGCCGCGCTACCTGATCCCGTACCTGGCCGTCCTGATCGGATCGAACTTCGCCACCACCACGGTTGGCCGCATCGGCTGGGCAATCATCCAGTCCTCGATGATCTACCTGATCATGGCGCACACGGCACACCGGCGGCTCCAGCCGTGGTGCCCGTGGTGCAGCGGTGGCGACGGCGGTGGCGAGCGCGATGACGTCGCGCCTCCCCCGCCCCCGGTGGACCGCCGCCAGCCCGTCTGAGCAGTCGCGTCCTGCCGTCTTTCCCCACACTCTGACCAAATTCCGGGCCCGAATCTGGTCACACCGTGGGGAAAGCGGGCATCGCCAGCCCGAGGGCGTGGCGGATTCGCGCCAGTGTCGCCGGCCAGTCGTGCTCGATGTCGAACCAGGTCGCCCGCAGCACGGTGTAACCCAGCCGGACCAGATGCTCGTGCCGCAGCTTTTCGCGCCACAGCTCATCGGCGCTGTACTTGAGACGGCCGTCCAACTCCAAGATCACGCGCTGCTCCGGCCAGATCATGTCGACGCGGTAGACCGATCCGAAAGCGTCCAGCTCGGCCTGCAGTTGGGGCATCGGCAGGCCGGAGTCGTGAACGGCCAGCCGGGCGAGCGATTCCAACGGTGATTCGGCCAACTCGGACGCGAGCGCCAGCACCCCGCGTGCACGACGCACCCCAGGCCATCCCGTCGCCCGACCGAGTGCAAGGTCTAGGTCGGCGGCTTGGAGCAGACCCTCGTGTAGGGCCGCGTCGGCGGCTACGAGTGCATCGTGCCGGCTGTGACGCGCGAGATCGACCAGTGTCCGCGCAGGCGTCGTCACGGGAACGCCGAACCAACTGCCGACCTCGGCCGGAAGAAGCCGGGCTGCGCGAACGAGTGCAGCAGCGCGGTACCCCTGGGTCGCCGACCGCAGTACCTCCGACGATTTGGCGACCGGAACGGTGGTGAGCTGCGGCGCCGACGGGTCGTGCCGCACCGGCAGACCGTGCAGCACGGCCGCGCAACCGCCGCTGACCGTCTGCCCCGGGTTGATCAGCGCCGCCGCCGCGCAAGCGAGCGCGAGCCTGCGCCGTTCGGCCAGCCTCGTCGCGCTGTAATCGCCGGGTGCCGGATCTGGTACCGCTACGACGCCAAGCACGCCGCGGCGTGGGACGCACCAGATCCCGCGGCGGATGCGGCGGCGAATCGTCGCGTCGGTGAGCCCGCACTCGCGAGCCTGCCTGCGGGTCAGCACGAAGCCTTGGCCAGCGGCGACTCGCTCCGCCTCGTCACCTCGACGGCAGGCCTGGGCACGGGCCCACCACCAAGCCGACCAAAGTTCGATCCGTCCCTTCGGCGGCGCCGGATCGGACGCGTGATTTGCCGGCTGGAGACGGCCGGACAACGATACGGTTCGCATCGGGCGAGCGTGGCCGCTTTTCCGCAAGCGGGGGGCGGGCGTCCACAGTCATGCGTGTCGTCCACAGATCTGCGCACCACCTTGACGCCGGCGGTCAGGACGTGAGGGCGCGAACCACTCCGGACGGGCTCGGACGGCCCAGGTGCCCGGCCATCCAGACACTGGTCGCGACCAGCGCGTCCAGGTCGACGCCCGTCTCGATGCCCAGGCCGTGCAGCATCCAGACCAGGTCCTCGGTCGCTAGGTTTCCGGTCGCGTTCTTCGCGTACGGGCAGCCGCCCAGCCCGCCCGCGGACGCGTCCACCGTGGTCACGCCGGCCTGCAGGGCGGCGAGCGTGTTGGCCAGCGCCTGGCCGTAGGTGTCGTGGAAGTGGACGGCCAGCTGATCGACCGCAATCCCCTTGGCGGCAAAGGCATTCAGCAACGCGCGCACATGTCCAGCCGTCGCCACGCCGATCGTGTCGCCGAGCGAGAGCTGCGCGCAGCCCATGTCCAGCAACCGCGCGCCGACCGCCACCACCTGCTCGATCGCGACCGCGCCCTCCCACGGGTCGCCGAAGCACATGGACACGTACCCGCGCACGGTCATCCCGGCATCGCGCGCCCGCGACACGACCGGTTCGAACATGGCGAACTGCTCGTCCAGGCTGCGGTTGAGGTTGCGCTGCGCGAACGTCTCGGTGGCGCTGGCGAAGATGGCGATGTCCTGCAGGCCGGCCGCGAGCGCGCGGTCCAGGCCGCGCTCGTTCGGGACGAGCACCGGGTAGCGGACGCCGTCGCGGCGCGGCATGGTCGCGATCAGCTCCTCGGCGTCGGCCAGCTGCGGCACCCATTTCGGGTGCACGAAACTGGTCGCCTCGATCACGCTCAGCCCCGCGTCGGCCAGTCGCGCGACGAACTCGGCCTTGACCTCGACCGGGACGGTTGCCGCCTCGTTCTGCAGCCCGTCGCGCGCGCCGACCTCGTAGATCGTCACCCGCTCGGGCAGACCCGGCAGCGGAATCGCGCCGTAGACGCCGCCTTTCCCCATGGTGTGACCAGATTCGGGGCCAGATTTTGGTCGGGGTGTGGGGAAAGCGGGCATCACGAACCTGCCCGGTGCGCCATGCCGATGGCGGCGAAGTCATCGATGAGCGTGGGGTCGTCGACGGCGCCGAGCGAGAGCACCAGCTCCGCGCTCGCGCCCTGCAGCAACCGCTTCACCGGCACCTCGATCTTCTTTCCCGTGCGCGTATGGGGAATCGCCCGCACCGCGATCACCTCGTCCGGGACGTGCCGCGGCGAGGCGTTGGTGCGGATCGCGGTCTTGATCCGCTCGCGCAGCTCGTCGTCCAGCGAAGCCCCTGGCGCGAGGACGACGAACAGCGGCATCCAGTACCCCGCATCGCCCTCCTCGACGCCGAGCACGAGCGCCTCGGTCACCTCCGGGATCTGCTCGACCGCGTCGTAGATGTCCGCGCTACCCAGCCGCACCCCGTTGCGGTTCAGCGTCGAGTCCGAGCGGCCGTGGATGATCACGCTGCCGCGCTCGGTCACGGTGATCCAGTCGCCGTGCCGCCAGACGCCCGGATAGGTGGAGAAGTACGCGTCGCGATAGCGGGCCCCGTCCGGGTCGTTCCAGAAGAACAGCGGCATGGACGGGATCGGCTTGGTGACCACGAGTTCGCCGACCTCGCCGACCAGCGGCTTGCCGTCCGGGTCCCACGCCTCCAGCGCGACGCCGAGGAAGATCGCCGAGATCTCGCCGGGCCACACCGGGACGGTCGCGGCCGGGCCGACGAACGCGCCGACGAAGTCCGTCCCGCCCGAGGTCGAGCCGATCTGCACGCGCGTGCCGACGTTGTCGTGCACCCAATGAAAGGCCGACACGGGCAGCGTCGAACCGGTCGAGCCCAGGGCCCGCAGCGCGGACAGGTCGTGGTCGCGCACCGGGTGCAGACCGGCCTTCTCGGACGCGAGCAGGTGCCCGGGGCTGGTGCCGAACACCGTCACCCGGTGCCGCTCGACGATGCGCCACAGCTGGTCAGCGTCCGGGGCGAGCGGGCTGCCGTCGTAGGCGATCACGGTCGCGCCGAGCAGCAGGCCGGACGCGACCATGTTCCACATCATCCAGTTGGTCGTGGTGTACCAGAAGAAGACGTCGCGCTCGGACAGGTCGTTCTGCAGTCCGAGCATCGCGACGTGCTCGAGCACGACGCCGCCGTGTCCGTGGACGATGCCCTTCGGCGTCCCGGTCGTGCCGGAGGTGAACAGCACCCACAGCGGGTGGTCGAACGGCACCGGTACCGGTTCGACCGTGCGCTCGCCGGCGGTCGCGTCCGCGTACGACATCCCGCGGACGGAGCCCGAGTCGAGCGGGTCCAGGCCCAGGTTGTCGACCGTGATCACGGCTTCGACGGACGGCAGGCGGCCGAGCAGGTCCTGCGTCTCGTCGCGGCGGTCGAACACCTTGCCGCTGTGCCGGTAACCGTCCGCGGCGAACAGCACCTTGGGCTCCAGCTGCCCGAATCGATCCGCCGCGCCCTTGGCCGCGTAGTCCTGGCCGCACGCCGACCAGATCGCGCCGAGCGACGCCGTGGCGAGCAGGCCGATGATCGCGGCCGAGGTGTTGGGCAGGTAGCCGACCACCCGGTCGCCCTGGCCGACACCGAGGTCGCGCAGCGTGGCCGCGAGGGCGCCGACGCGGCGGTGCAGTTCGGCCCAGCTCAGCGTCGACTCCGCGCCGTCCTCGCCGATGTCGACGATGGCCGCCTCGGCGGACGGCGCGTGGCGCAGCACCTGAGCGGCGTAGTTCAGCCGCGTGCCCGGGAACCACACCGCCCCGGGCATGCGCTCGTCCGCCAGCGCGACGGTGGGTCGCTCGGCGGACTGGATGTCGAAGAAGTCCCAGACGGCCGACCAGAACGCGTCCAGCTGCTCGATCGACCAGCGGTGCAGCTCCGCGTAGTCGGTCAGTGCCAGCTGGTGCCGGTCGTTGACGAAGGCGCGGAAGCGTTCGATCTCGCTGGCCGCGGACGCGACCGGGTCGGGCGTCCAGATCGGCTCGGGCGCGGCGCCCGTGGAAGGGGTGCTCACCCGTCGCAATCTACCGCTGGGGCTGTCGCCCAGCGTCGGGGCGGCGACGAAGTCAGGACGGCGCCGTGCCGATGCTCAGTGCGGGACGGCGCGGGTGCACCGTGAGATAGCGGAGCCCGTCCGGTCCGGCCACGATGCTGCGCTGCGAGCGGCGCGGCAGCCAGATCAGCGACCCGGCGAGTGCGGACACCGGGCCGTCGACACCTTCGACCTGACCGGCGCCGTCCAGCACCAGCATGAGCACATCCAGGTCCGGGCCGGTGTGCGTGTCGATACGCCCGCCCGGGCCCAGCGCGATCACGTTCGCGTCCAGGTGCCGCTGCTCGGCGTCGAGCCGCCACAGCGCGCCACCGTTCTGATCGGGCTCGCCGGACACCGCGAAGACGTCGCACAAAAGCTGGGGGGTTCCGACTTCGCTCATGCCGGCGAGTCTTGCACGCGTGCACAGAAGTGAAACACGTTCTAGTATCAGCGCGGACGACGCGGCGACAGGAGCGAGGGGCCATGCGATTCACGTACGCGGAGGCGATGACCGATCCGTCCTTCTACCTGCCGCTGGCGCAGGCCGCGGAGGCGGCGGGCTATTCCAGCATCACGGTGGCCGACAGCCTGGCCTACCCCAAGGAGTCGCACTCGGTGTATCCGTACACCGCCGACGGCAGCCGCGAGTTCCTGGAGGACAAGGCGTTCATCGAGACGTTCGTCCTCATCGCAGCGATGGGCGCGGTGACCACGACCCTGCGGTTCACCCCGTTCGTGCTC
>DASTXN010000041.1:0-15913 GCA_035765515.1 Jatrophihabitantaceae bacterium
GCGACGGTCCGGGTGTGCTGGCAGGCGGCGTACTTCGCCCCCAAGGAGCACTACCTCTCGCCGTTCTACTCGCCGTGTGTGACGGCCAGCTGCCAGTCCGGCTCGCACGAGTTCGGCACCTGGTTCGGGCACTTCCCGATCATCCTGCCGTTCGCGATCGTCACCCTGCCGCTGCTGCTGGGCTTCCGGATGAGCTGCTACTACTACCGCCGCGCCTACTACCGGGCGTTCTGGCTCTCGCCGCCGGCATGCGCGGTCGCCGAGCCGCACGCGTCCTACAGCGGCGAGACGCGCTTCCCGCTGATCATCCAGAACGCGCACCGCTACTTCTGGGTCGCGGCCGTGCTGATCTCCCTGATCAACTCGTGGGACCTGATCCAGGCGTTCCGTCCGGAGGGCCACCCGTTCGGATTCGGCCTCGGCACCTTCATCATGCTGGTCAACGTCGTGCTGCTCTGGGGTTACACGCTCGGCTGCCACTCCTGCCGGCACATCACCGGCGGGCGGCTGCGGCACTTCTCCAAGCACCCGATCAGGTACCGCGCCTGGACCGGCGTCTCGTGGCTGAACGCCCGGCACATGCAGTTCGCCTGGGCCACGCTGGCCACGCTCGCGATCACCGACGGCTACATCGCGCTGGTCGCCGCCAACGTGTTCACCGACCCGCACGTCTCCTTCTGAAACGAGTCGCACCTTGTCAGAGAAGATCGAGAAGCACAGCTATGACGTCGTGATCATCGGTGCCGGGGGCTCCGGCCTGCGTGCCGCGATCGCGGCACACGAGGCCGGGCTGCGCGTGGCGGTGATCTGCAAGTCGCTGTTCGGCAAGGCGCACACCGTGATGGCCGAGGGCGGCTGCGCGGCGTCGATGGGCAACGTGAACAGCAACGACAACTGGATGGTGCACTTCCGCGACACCATGCGCGGCGGCAAGTTCCTCAACAACTGGCGGATGGCCGAGCTGCACGCCAAGGAGGCGCCGGACCGGGTCTGGGAGCTGGAGACCTACGGGGCGCTGTTCGACCGCACGCCGGACGGCAAGATCAGCCAGCGCAACTTCGGCGGCCACGAATACCCGCGGCTGGCCCACGTCGGCGACCGCACCGGCCTCGAGTTGATCCGCACGATGCAGCAGAAGATCGTCTCGCTGCAGCAGGCCGACGCGCGCGCGAAGGGCAACACCGGTGCGGACGACGCGCGACTGAAGATCTTCGCCGAGTGCACGATCACTGAGCTGATCAAGGACGAATCCGGTGCGATCGCCGGCGCGTTCGGGTACTGGCGCGAAACCGGAAACTTCATCCTGTTCAAGACGCCGGCCGTCGTGCTCGCCACCGGCGGTATCGGCAAGTCGTTCAAGACCACGTCCAACTCGTGGGAGTGCACCGGCGACGGCATGGGCCTGGCGCTGCGTGCCGGCTCGACGCTCATGAACATGGAGTTCGTCCAGTTCCACCCGACGGGGATGGTCTGGCCCCCGTCCGTCAAGGGCATCCTCGTCACCGAGGGCGTGCGCGGGGACGGCGGCGTGCTGAAGAACTCCGACGGCAAGCGGTTCATGTTCGACTACGTGCCGGACGTGTTCCGCAAGCAGTACGCGGACAACGAGACCGAGGCCGACGCCTGGTACAAGGACCCGGACCACAACAAGCGCACGCCCGACCTGCTGCCGCGTGACGAGGTCGCGCGCGCGATCAATTCCGAGGTGAAGGCCGGCCGCGGGTCGCCGCACGGCGGCGTCTACCTCGACATCGCCTCGCGGCTGCCGCGGGAGGAGATCCTGCGACGCCTGCCGTCGATGGCCCACCAGTTCAAGGAGCTGGCGGACGTCGACATCACCAGCGAACCGATGGAGGTCGGGCCTACCTGTCACTACGTGATGGGCGGCATCGAGGTCGACGCGGACACCGCGGCCGCCGCGCGCGTGCCGGGCCTGTTCGCGTCCGGCGAGGTCGCCGGCGGCATGCACGGCTCGAACCGGCTCGGCGGCAACTCGCTCTCGGACCTGCTCGTGTTCGGGCGGCGTTCCGGTGAGGGCGCCGCCGAGTACGTGAAGTCGCTGCGCGGCCAGTACCCGGCGATCAGCGACGCGCAGGTCGAGGAGGTCACGCGTGTGGCGCTGGCCCCGTTCGAGCGTGACGGCGGCGAGAACCCGTACGACGTGCACCACGAGCTGCAGGACGTCATGAACGAGCTCGTCGGGATCATCCGCAAGGCCGACGAGATGCAGCAGGCGCTGGACAAGCTGGCCGAGCTGAAGCAGCGGGCGCAGCGCATCAGCGTCGGCGGGCCGCGGCAGTTCAACCCCGGCTGGCACCTGGCGCTCGATCTGCGCAACATGCTGCTGATCTGCGAATGCATCGGACGCGCCGCACTGCTGCGCGAGGAGTCCCGCGGCGGCCACACGCGCGACGACTTCCCCGCGATGTCCGCGCAGTGGCGCAAGGTCAACCTGATCTGCTCGGTCTCCGACACCGGCGAGGACATCGAGGTCGTCGAGCAACCGATGATCCCGATGCGTGCCGACCTGCTCGCGCTGTTCGGAAAGGACGAGCTGAAGAAGTACTTCACCGACGAAGAGCTGGTCGACGTCCCCGAGGAGGTGCAGTCGTGAGCGAACGTAGTGAGCGAACCAATGTGCACAGTGCGTCTAGTGCCTCATGCCGGCCCGAGGAACGAGGGCAGGCATGAGCTACCAGGCCCATTTCCGGGTGTGGCGCGGTGACGCCGACGGCGGCGAGCTCGGCGACTACACAGTCGAGGTGAACGAGGGCGAGGTCGTGCTCGACGTCATCCACCGGCTGCAGGCCACCCAGGCCGGTGATCTCGCGGTGCGGTGGAACTGCAAGGCCGGCAAGTGCGGTTCGTGCAGCGCGGAGATCAACGGACGCCCGCGGCTGATGTGCATGACCCGCATGTCGACCTTCACCGAGGACGAGACGGTGACCGTCACGCCGATGCGGACCTTCCCGGTGATCAAGGACCTGGTTACGGACGTGTCGTTCAACTACCGCAAGGCCGAACAGATCCCGGCGTTCGAGCCACCTGCGGGCGTGGCGCCCGGCGAGTACCGGATGGCCCAGGTGGACGTCCAGCGCTCGCAGGAGTTCCGCAAGTGCATCGAGTGCTTCCTGTGCCAGAACGTCTGCCACGTGATCCGCGACCACGAGGACAACAAGGAGGCGTTCGCGGGTCCACGGTTCTTCATCCGGGCGGCCGAGCTGGACATGCACCCGCTGGACGCGCGGGAAGATCGCGCCGAGTTCGCCCGGGACGCACAGGGCGTCGGGCTGTGCAACATCACCAAGTGCTGCACGGAGGTCTGCCCCGAACACATCAAGATCACCGACAACGCGATCATCCCCATGAAGGAGCGCGTCGTCGACCGCAAGTACGACCCGCTGGTGCGTCTCGGCCGGACGATCACGCGCCGCGGCAACTAGCGGGCGCGGCGGGGCTAGCCTGCCGACGCGGGACCGGCCCGCCGGCCGGACAGCTTCGGCGTAACCAGCGCAACGGCGAGCCCGGACACCAAACCGGCCAGCAGCATGCCCGCGCGCGGGCCGAGGTGCTGGTCGGCGCTGCCGAGCAGCGGGCCGCCGATCGCGGCTCCGCCGACGAACGCGACGAGATAGATCCCCATCACCCGCCCGCGGATCGCGTCGTGGGCGGCCAACTGCACGGTGGCGTTCGCTGACGTGAACATCAACAGGGTGCAAGTACCGAGGGTCACCAGCACGACACAGAAGCTCGCCTCGTTCGGAGCCGCAGCGGACAGCAGTTCTGCCATGGCGAGCAGCGCGCCGAAAACGGCCAGGGCGCGCGGGCGCCCCGGAGGTTGCCGTGCGGAGATGAGCGCCCCGCCGAGTGAGCCGACCGCGACGATCGCACTGAGCAGGCCGTACCCGCCGGCTCCGGAGTGGAACACGTACTTCGCGTAGGCCGACAGCGTCACAGGCAGGTTGGCGGTGAACAGGCCGAAGATGCCGACCAGCACGGTCGGCCAGAGGACGTCCGGGCTACGCACCGCGTAGCGGACGCCCGCGCGCAGCTGTCCCGGCCGGGACGCGGCGCGGGCAAGGACGTTGAGTTCGCCCTCGCGCATCAACGCGAGCGCGACGAACGGCGCCACGTAGGTCACCGCGTTGATCGCGAACGCATACCCGCAGCCGACCGCGCTGATCAGCACGCCACTCACGGCCGGCCCGATCAGCCCGCCGAGCTGGAAGACCGAGGAGTTGATGCTGACCGCGTTCCGGAGCTGATCGGGGCCGACCATCTCGTTGACGAACGCCTGCCGGGTCGGGTTGTCGATGGCCGTCACGATGCCCAGCCCGAAGGCGATCAGGTAGACGTGCCATACGGCGACCTGGCCGCTCAGCGCGAGGTAGGCGAGCAGCGCGGCCATCACGGCCATGCCCACCTGGGTGCACATCAGGATCAGCCGCTTGGGGTACCGGTCGGCAACGAGCCCGCCGACCAGGCACAGCAACAGCATCGGCACGAACTGCAGCGCCGTGGTGATCCCGACGGCGGTCGTGCTGCCGGTCAGCGTGAGAACCAGCCAGTCCTGGGCGATGCGCTGGACCCACGAGCCGGTGTTGGAGATGACCTGCCCGGTGGCGAACAGCCGGAAGTTGCGAACGCGCAGCGAGGCGAAGGTGGAGGAGCGGCGGCGGACGGGTGGGCTGACCGCGGCGAAGGATCCGGCGGTGCGCACTGCGGTGGTCAACGTTGATCCACATCGTGTTGTGGCGGACTCGGCTCCTATGATCATCGTCAGGCTGCGGTCATTCTCAAAGCGAATTGATTGAATTAGTGTTATCGCGGTTCGCAATGATTGGGGAGGTCGGCCATGTACGACCCGGAGCAGCTGCGGACGTTCCTCGCCGTCGCGCAGTCGCTGAGCTTCACGCAGGCCGCGACGGTGCTCGGGCTGCGCCAGCCGACGGTCAGCCAGCACGTGCGCAAGCTGGAACAGGCGGTGGGACGGCCGCTGTTCGTGCGCGACACCCGCCGCGTGACCCTGACCGCGGACGGCGAGGCGCTGACCGGATTCGCGCGCACGATCCTGGCCGCGCACGACCAGGCGGTGCAGTACTTCACCGGCGCGGGGCCGCGCGGTCGGCTGCGATTCGGCGTGACCGACGACCTCGCGCTGACACCGGTGCCCCGCATCCTGCGTGGCTTCCGCCAGCTGCACCCCGGGATCGACCTGGAGCTCACGGTGTCGCAGAGCAGCGTGCTGCAGCGCCGCGTGGAGTCCGGCCACCTGGACGTCGCCTTCGTCAAGCAGACCGCGGGCGAGGGACGCGGCCGCCTGGTCCGCCGCGACCGGCTGGTGTGGGCCGGCGTGCCCGGCAGCCGGCTGGTCGACGAGCAGCGGCTGCGGCTGGTCGTGTACCAGGCGCCGAGCCTGACCCGGTCGCTGGCCGTCCAGAGCCTCGCCGCCGCCGGGCGCGACTACCGGATCACGTGTGTGGCCCGCGGTGTGCTCGGCGTGGTGGCCGCCGCCCGCGCCGGACTGGGACTGGCGATCTTCGCGCGCAGCCTGGTGCCCGAGGAACTGGCCGAGCTTCCGGCGTCCAGCGGCCTGCCCGAACTCGGCGAGATCGACCTCGTGCTGCTCAGCAATCCGCGTTCGGCCACCGAGGCGACCGAGGCGCTCACGTCCGCGATCCTGGCGAGCGGGCACCCGCTACGCGAGCGCGCGGCGCGAGGCGCCCAGTAGGAGCGAGCCGAGCGGCGGGCGGCCTTACGCCCGGGCCGCGAAGGCGGTCGCGTCGGCGACCATGTCGTGCAGGCTGCGGGTCGGGCGCCAGCCCAGTTCCCGCTCTGCCGCACTGCCGTCCGCGACCAGGACTGCGGGATCACCGGCCCGGCGGGGAGCGTCGTGCACGGGCACCTCACGGCCGGTGACCTCACCGACGGCCTGTACGACCTCCAACACGCTGCTGCCGGATCCCGTGCCCAGGTTGTAGATGCGGTGCTCGCCGGCCGTGGCCGCGTCCAGCGCCCGCAGGTGCGCGTCGGCGAGATCGATGACGTGGATGTAGTCGCGCACCGCCGTTCCGTCCGGGGTCGGGTAGTCGCGGCCGAAGATCGACAGCGCGGCGCCCCCGGCGGTGGCCGCGGCGATCGCGTTCGGGATCAGGTGGGTCTCGACCGCGTGGCGCTCGCCCTGCGCGCCGCGCGCCCCGGCCACGTTGAAGTAGCGCAGGCTGGTGGCCGCGAGATCGTGCGCGTTCGCGAACGAGGTGAGCATGTGGTCGACGGCGAGCTTGCTCGCGCCGTAGGGATTCGTCGGCCGCACGGGGTGTTCGACGTCGATCGGCACGCGTTCGGGCTCGCCGTAGACGGCCGCGGTGGACGAGAAGACGATGCGTCCGACGCCGGTGCGCCGCATCGCTTCGAGCAGCGCGAGGGTGCCGCCTACGTTGTTGTCCCAGTACAGCTCGGGCCGCTGGGTGGATTCGCCGACGAGCGACTTCGCGGCAAAGTGCAGCACGGCGTCGCAGCCGCGAGCGAGCAGCGGTTCGCACTCGCGCAGACCCGCCTCGACCAGCTCGGCGCCCGCCGGAACGGCATCGCGGTGGCCGGTCGACAGGTTGTCCAGCACCACGACGTCGTGGCCGGCATCGAGCAGCTCGGCGGTGACGACACTGCCGATGTAGCCGGCACCGCCGGTGACCAGCAGGCGCATCGGGTCAGCCCTTCGTGCTGCCGAGCGTCAGGCCGGCGATGAACTGACGCTGCAGCACGAAGTAGACCACGAGCACGGGTACGGCGATGATCAGCGCACACGCCGAGAGCAGGTTGTCGTTCTGCGCGAACTGTCCGGCCAGGTTCTGGATCGCCGACGTGATCGGACGGTTCTTGCCGGTCGTCATCAGGGACAGCGCCCAGAAGAAATCGTTGTAGATCCACGTCGTCAGCAGCGTGGCCAGCGCAGCGAGGGCCGGCCGGCACAGCGGCAGCGTGAGTCGCCAGTACCGCGTCCAGACCGATGCCCCGTCGACCAAGGAGGCCTCGGTGATCTCCTCCGGGATCGTCCGCATGAAGTTGCTCAGCACGAACACGCAGAAGCCGGTCTGGAACGCGATGTTGATCGCGACCACGCCGATCGTCGAGTCGTACAGCTCGCCGGAGTCGCTGAGGAAGCTGGGCACCTGCACGTTCGTGTAGATCTTGAACAGCGGGGCGAGCAGCACCTGCTGCGGCAGCAGGTTGCCCGCGGTGAACAGCAACAGCATTGCCAGGTTGAACCGGAACGAGAAGCGCGCGACGACGAACGCCACGCAGGATGCGAAGAACAGCGTGATGATCACGGCCGGGACGGTGATCTTCACCGAGTTCCAGAACAGGTGCGGGAGCTGGCCCTGCGTCCAGGCCTCGCTGTAGTTGTGGAACGTCAGCGAGTGCGCGATCGAGAAGTAGCCGTGCTGGTTGGTGTCCGACTCCGGGCGAAGCGACACGTAGATGGTCCACAGGATCGGGATCAGCCACAGCACCGCCATCACGAGCAGGAACACGTGCGTGGCGATGCGACCGGAGCGTCGGCCGCCCACGGCCGGACGCAGCCGCGCGCCGGGCAGGCCGCCGGCCGTGTCCGATTCGGGAGAAGCGAGAACCGTCATTTCTCGTCCTGCCTGCGGAACTGGACGACCAGGAAGGTGACGATCGGCACGAGCGAGATGACCAGCAACACGACGCCGATCGCCGAGCCGTAGCCGATTCTGCTGGCTGCGCTGGTGATGTCCTGCGTGATCATCGCGGAGAGCAACTCCAGACCGTTCGTTCCGCCGTTGGTGACCCAGACCAGGTCGAATGCGCGCAGCGACTCGATCACGGTGATCACCGCGATCACGATGTTGATCGGTCGCAGCGTCGGGAAGGTGACCTTCCAGAACAGCTGCCAGCCGGTCGCGCCGTCGATCTGCGCCGCCTCGCGCAGCGCCGGGTCGAACGCCTTCAGGCCGGCCAGGTAGAGCACCATGACGTACCCGGTCTGCCGCCAGGTCGCTTCGACCAGCACCGACCAGAGGTTCAGATGCGGGTCGCCCAACCAGTCGATCGCGGTGCCCGGTTTGGTGTTGTGCAGGATGCCGTTGATCAGGCCGAACTGCGGCGAGTAGACGACCTCCCAGATGATCCCGATCAGCGCGAGCGAGAGCATGACCGGCAGGAAGAAGATGCTCTGGTAAATGCGGCTGCCGCGGATGCCCCGATCGAGCAGCACCGCCAGCAGCATGCCCAGCGGCGTCGCGATCACAGTGAACTCGACCAGCCACAGCACGTTGTGCCGCACCGCCGGCCAGAACTCCGGATCGATGGTGCGGACCACGTGGTAGTTCTGCGTGCCGACTCCGTGGATCGGCCCGATGCCGTGCGCGTCGGTGAAGGAGAGGAACACCGTCGCGACGGCCGGGCCCCAGATCAGTGCCAGGTCGAGCAGCAGCGGAACGACGACCATCAGCGTGATCACGACACGGTCGCGCTTCGTGAGTGTCCTGACCGACCGGCGGCGCCGGCGCTTGGGTGGCGCCGCCGGGGTGGCCGTGTCAGCAGTCATGAAAGCATTGCCCGCGTCCCGCCGTCCGCGCTCAACTGGTGAAGATCGTCTTCGCCTGCGCTTCCAGCTTGCTGCACACCGAACTGTAGCTGGACGGATCGTTCAGGAAGCTGTTCAGCCCGTTCTGCACGATCGGGTACGCGAAGTCCGGACGGGTGTCGCGATCGAGGAACTGCGCGATGTTCTTGGTGTTCTTGATGATCTCGACGGACGCCTTCTGCAGCGGGGTGTAGGTGCTCGTGTCGTAGTCGGTCGCCGTGCCGATGTCGCTCGGGTTCGGCTGCAGGAAGGTCTGCTCGGCCTTCGCGCTGCCGAGGTACTCCAGCAGCGCGGCGGCCCCGGCCTGGTTGTGCACCTTCTTGCTCATCAGGAAGCCGTCGATGGGCGCGTCGATCGCGCTGTCGGTCGGGTAGGTCGGGGTGATCTGCGGGAAGGCGAAGAACTCCAGGTCCGGCAGGTTCTGCTTGGCCAGCTGGGGGCCCACCTGGTCCGTCCCCTGGAAGATCATCGCGGAGGTCTTGTTGCCGTCGAAGATCTTGACCGCGTCCTGCCAGGTGCGTCCGGTCGCGCCCGGCGTGTAGTACGGCATCAGCTCGGACCACTGCTTGAAGACGTTCAGCACCTTCGGGTCGGTCCACGACTCCTTGTGGGCCATGAGGTCGACGTGGAACTGGTAGCCGTTGATGCGCATGTTGATGATGTCGAAGGTGCCCATCGCCGGCCAGCCGTCCTTCTGGCCGATGGCGATCGGGTTGGCGAAGCCGTCGCTCTGCATCTGCTTGCACAGCGTGATGAGTTCGTCCCACGTCCCGGGCACGGTGTAGCCGTACTTGGTGAAGACGCTCTTCTTGTAGAACATCACCCACGGGTAGTTGACCCACGGCACGAGGTAGTAGTGCCCGTCATCGCCCTTGGACGCGGCCTTGACGGCGTCGGTGAAGTGGTCGCCGATCTTTTCCCACACGTCGTCGATCGGGGTGAGCAGTCCCTGCGCGGCGAAGAACTTCGCGCGGTTGCCGGCGAACCAGCAGAACACATCGTTCGGGTTGCCCTGCAGGTAGTTCGAGATGTTGTTCTGGAAGCTGTTGTGGTCGACGGTGTTGACCGAGACCTTGCTCGCGTTCGAGTAGCCGGCGATCACCTTGGCGAACGCGCTCTTGACGTTGGCGTCCGAGTAGTTCGAGCCGATGCTGACCTTGCCGCTCGCCGAGCCGCCACCGCCGCTGCCACCGCTGGATCCGCAGGCGGCGAGCAGGGCGGGCAGGCCGCCGGCGAGTGCGAGTGCTCCCGCCGAGCCCTTGAGCATCGAGCGGCGGCTGACATCCGCGGGCAGGTGAGGCGTGTTGGCCATCGAGGGCTCCTCGGTCGTTCGGGTCGGTGTCGTTGAACGGGACGTGTCGGTGGACTCGGTGTCCGCTAAGAACTCGGTGTCGTCGAACAGATTTCAACGCGATCAATCAGAACTGCTCAAAGCAAAGCCCTTGAACCCCCAGCTGTCAACCCTCCTCGATAACGACTACGACACGAAGCCTCAAGCCCGCGCGGACCGCAACCGCGCGGCCGCGTCCTCCGGAGCGACGTCGTTCACCCAGACGCCGGCCCCTGATTCCGAGCCGGCCAGATACTTCAGCAACGCGGGCGCGCGGCGGATCGTGAAGATCTCGGCGGCCAGGTGCCACACGTCGCGGTCCTGGCGCACCGGGGCCTGCTGCCAGCCGGCGATGTACGGGGTGCGCTTGCCCGTGGTGTCACCGAACAGGCGGTCGAAGCGGATCAGAACATCGCGGTAGACCGCGGCAAGATCGTCGCGGTGCGCGTCGTCCAGCGCCGGCAGGTCCGGCACGTGCTCGCGGGGCACCACCCGCACCTCGTACGGCCACCGCGCGGCGAACGGTACGTACGCGACCCAGTGCTCGGACTCGGTCACGATGCGGGACCCGTCCGCCAGCTCGGCAGCCAACAGCACGCACTGCAGGCACTGCCCGGTGCGCTCGCGGTAGGTGCGCAGCGACTGGCCGAGCGTGAAGAACCGGGGCGGGACGAACGGGTATCCGTAGATCTGCCCGTGCGGGTGCGAGAGGGTCACCCCGATCTCCTCGCCACGGTTCTCGAAGCAGAAGACGTAGTCGATCGAGTCGATCGCGCCGAGGGCCGCGGTGCGGTCGGCCCACGCGTCCACCACCGTCCGAACGCGGGCGACCGGCAGGTCCGCGAAGGCGTCGTCGTGGTGGCTGCTGAAGCACACCACCTCGCACCGCCCGTCGCCCGGGCCTGAGCGGAACGGCGGCGCGTCGACCAGCGGAACGGTTGCGGCCGCCTTGAGCGCGAAGGACGGAAAACGGTTCTCGAAGACCGCGACCTCGTAGTCCGGCGCGGGGATCTCGGTCAGGTTCTCGCCCCGGCTCGGGCACAGCGGGCACAGCGTCGCGGGCGGGCGGTACGTGCGGCTCTGCCGATGTCCCGCGATCACCGCGTAGTCGCGCAACAGCGGATTCCAGCGCACCTCCGAGGACGTCTCGGTGGGCGGCAGGTCGGCGCGCCGGTCTGGGGCGTCGCGATCTGCGCCGGGCTGCTGGTCGTAGTAGAAAAGCTCACGGCCGTCCGCGAGCCGGAGATCGTGCCGGACCGTCATCTGCCGCTCACTCGCCGACCGGCACCATGACCAGGGAGGCCACCGCGTCCGAGAGGGCCCGGCGTCCGTCCTCGGGCAGGGCGTCGTCGCTGATCACCATGTTCGCCGCGGACAGCGGGGCGATGTCGGCCAGACCGACCTGGCCCCACTTGGACGAGTCGGCGAGCACGATGACTTCGCGGGCGGTGTCGACCAGTGCGCGGTTGGTGGTCGCCTCGGCGAGGTTCGGCGTGGTGAACCCGGCGCGCGCGTCCATGCCGTGCACGCCGAGGAACAGCTGGTCGACATGCATGCCGGCGATCGTCCGGTCGGCGACCGGCCCGACCAGCGCGGCACTGGGCGTGCGCACGCCTCCGGTCAGGATCACAGTCGTCTGCCCGGCAGGATCGGCGGCGGTGATCAGGTCGGCGACGGTGGTCGAGTTCGTGACGACGGTCAGCCCCGGGATGGCCGCGATGTGCCGGGCCATCGCCCACGTGGTGGTGCCCGCCGACAGTGCGATCGCGGCGCCGGGCTGCACCAGCGTCGCCGCGCGCTCGGCGATGGCCTGCTTCGCCGGCAGGGCCAGCTGGCTCTTCGCGGCGAAGCCGGGTTCGTAGGCGACCTGCCCGGCCAGCACCGCGCCGCCGTGCACCTTGCGCGCGACACCCTCGGCGGTCAGTTGCTCGAGATCGCGGCGGATCGTCATGTCCGAGACCCCGAGCTGTTCGGTCAGCTCGGCGACGCGGACGGCACCGGACCGACGCAGTTCAGCGAGGATGCGTACCTGGCGTTGCTGAGCGAGCACCGAGGAGCCCTTCGGACGGATGAAACGGCGTGATTCCCACAGAGTCAAACATGATATGACAGAATTGACCAGCTTCCCGCCCGCCGACACCCGGAGCCCCGCCGTGGCCGAGAGCCCCGATCCGCAGCCCTCCCGCCGCGCCCGCTGGCAGGCCCCGGGGCGCGTGAACCTGATCGGCGAACACACCGATTACAACGCCGGCTTCGTGCTGCCGTTCGCACTGGAGCAAACGTGCACCGCTACCGCCCTCGCCGTCCAGCGCGACACGCTGACGCTGCGCTCGAGCGCGCGTCCCGAAGCGGTCGAGCTCGCTCCGGACGAGCTGCGGCCGGAGTCCGCCGGCCGGATCGGCTGGGCCGCCTACCCCGCGGGGGTGGTGTGGGCACTGCGGCGCCGCGGCCACACCGTCCCCGGACTGGCGATCGAAATGGACAGCGCCGTACCCACGGGGTCCGGGCTGTCCTCGTCCGCGGCGCTCGTCTGCGCCGTCGCGACCGCGCTCGACGACCTGCTCGAACTCGGGCTGTCCGCCGACGAGTTGCTCGCGATCACCCGCAGCGCGGAGAACGACTTCGTCGGCGCACCGACCGGCGGGATGGACCAGCTCGCGGCGCTGCGATGTGAACAGGGCCATGCGCTCTTCTGTGACATGCGCACGCTGACGGTGCAGCAGGTTCCGTTCGACCTGGACGCGCACGAACTGGCGATGCTCGTCGTCGACACCCGTGCCGAGCACCGGCACAGCGACGGCGAGTACCGGCAGCGACGCGCCGGCTGCGAGCGGGCGGCTGCCCAGCTGGGCGTGCCGGCGCTGCGCGACATCGATCCGTCCGGGCTGGACGACGCGCTGCAGCGGCTCCCGGACGGTGAGCTGCGCCGGTACACCCGTCACGTGGTGACCGAGAACGAGCGCGTGCTGCGCACCGTCGAGCTGCTCCGCGCGGGGCGGCTCGCGGCGATCGGCCCACTGCTGGACGAGTCGCACGTGTCCATGCGCGACGACTACCGGATCACGATCCCGGAACTCGACGTCGCCGCCGACACGCTGGTTGCGGCCGGGGCGCTCGGGGCGCGAATGACCGGTGGCGGCTTCGGCGGCTGCGTGATCGCGCTCATCGAACGGTCGCGTGCTGCGGACGCGGCCGCGACTGTCGAAGCGGCGTTCGCCGAGCACGGCTTCCGCGCGCCCGCCCACTTCCTAGCGCGCCCCTCGGCGGGAGCCCGCCGGGCGTAGCCGTCACTCCTCAGGCGGGCTCGTCGACAGGCGCACCGCGAATCCGTCGGGGCCGACCAGGTGATCGACCTGGCCGCAGATCTGGTGCGTGATCCACAGCCCGCGCCCGCCGGGGCTGTTGCCCTCGACCGGAACGAGCCCGGCGTACGGGAACGACGGCCCGGCTCCGCGGTCGGAGACCACGGCAATCATCCGATCCGGTGCTGCCCAGACGCGCAGCACGACGGGCGCGCGGCCGTACAACCGCGCATTCGTGACGACCTCGCTCACCCCCACGACGAGGTCTTCGAGGACGTCCGGCGCGATCGCACAGCCTTCGGCGGCAGCGTGCACCGACTGCCGGGCGAGGGCTGGATCGGGATCGAACGTCTCGACTGCGGGCTCGGTGGACTCGAGCAGGTCGCGCGGAGCGGTCGCCCGCTGCAGGAAGGCGACCGGATCCTGGAACAGGCCGTTGGACCGTGACCCGCCCGCCTCGGCCAGGTCCGGATGAGTGGCCACCACGTCCGCGAGCACCCGGTCGGACATCGTCGTCGTGTCGTAGGCACACATCGCGGTTGCGGCGAACGGCGCGTAGAGGTGGTTGACGGCCGCTTCGTACCGGGCCCACGGCCCCCAGGTGGCCGGGCCAAGCGAATCAAGAGCGAGCTCGCCCACGATCCGGATCCGCCCCGGTGAGGTGTCGGCGTGGGCGCGGAGCACGCCGAGCAGCGCCGACACGATTCCCGCTGGCCGCGCGTACCCGTCCGGCAGGTAGGTGACGTCCGGCGAGGGCGGCAGGACTGACCGAGCCAACTCCGCGTGCTCACCGCCGAGGGCGATCACCACCGGCTCGCCGGCGTCGACGCCCGCGCGGACGAAGGGGACGACCAACGGAAGCAGTCCGTGATCGCCCTCATAGAAGCCCGCCGCATGGACGAACCCGGTCGTCTCCGCACTCACGAATCGGTCACTGTCGAAGATCCTCCCGGCGACCGCGTCCTGTCCCGGCGGCCGCGACGTCCCAACATACCCACGGACGGCACGTGGCAAACCGTCGGCTCACTCCTGTCCGGTCAGCCCATGTGTGGGTAGGTGTGGTCGGTCGCGGGGACGAACGTCTCCTTGATCGATCGGGGCGAAACCCAGCGCATCAGGTTGAACACCGAACCGGCCTTGTCGTTGGTTCCCGAGGCACGCGCACCGCCGAATGGTTGCTGGCCCACGACGGCTCCGGTGGGTTTGTCGTTGACGTAGAAGTTGCCTGCCGCGAACCGCAGTTGGCCGGACGCCGCCTCGATGACGGCCCGGTCGCGGGCGAACACCGCGCCGGTCAGCGCGTAGCGGGAGACGGACTCGAGCTGGGTCAGCGTCCGCGTCCAGGCGTCGTCGTCGTACACGTGCACGGCCAGGACCGGTCCGAAGTACTCGTCCCGGAAGAGCGCTCTGCCGGGGTCGTCGCAGGTCGCGATCGTGGGGCGGACGAACCAGCCGACGCTGTCATCGGCCGTTCCGCCGGCGAGCACGTCGATTCCCGGGTCGTTGTGCAGCCGTTCCAAAACGGCCGACAGCCGCCCGAACGAGCGTTGGTCGATCACCGCGCCGCCGAAGTTGGTGAAGTCGGCGATGTCGCCGTAGCTCAGCGACTCGGTCACCGCGACCAGTTCATCGCGCAGCCCGGACTCCCACAGCGAGCGCGGCAGGTAGGCGCGCGAGGCGGCCGAACACTTCTGCCCCTGGTACTCGAACGCGCCGCGCACCAGGGCGGTCACCAGCGCGGCCGGATCCGCGGACGGATGCGCCAGGACGAAGTCCTTGCCGCCGGTCTCGCCGACCAGCCGCGGATAGGACGCGTACGAGCCGATGTTCGCCCCCACCGCGGACCACAGGTGCTGGAAGGTGCTCGTCGATCCGGTGAAGTGGATGCCCGCCAGAGCCGGGTGCGGCACCGCAACCTGGCTCACCGCGGCGCCGTCACCGGTCACCATGTTGATCACGCCCAGGGGCAGGCCGGCCGCTTCGAACAGCCGCATCGTGAAGTGCGCGGCCAGCTGCTGGGTCGGCGACGGCTTCCACACCACCACGTTGCCCAGCAGCGCAGGCGCGGACGGCAGGTTCCCCGCGATCGCGGTGAAGTTGAACGGTGTGACCGCCAGGACGAACCCCTCCAGCGGCCGGTAGTCCGACCGGTTCCAGACGCCCGGCGAGCTCACCGGCTGCTCGGCCAGCAACTGGCGGGCGAAGTGCACGTTGAACCGCAGGAAGTCGGCCAGCTCGCAGGCCGCATCGATCTCGGCCTGCTGCGCCGACTTCGACTGGCCCAGCATGGTGGCCGCGTTCAGCGTGTCCCGCCACGGCCCGGACAGCAGATCGGCAGCTCGCAGGAACACCGCGGCCCGCTCGTCGAACGGCAGCTCACGCCAGGCGGGTGCCGCCGCCAAGGCGCACCCAATCGCGGCCTCGACATCCGCCGGGCCTGCCTGCGCCGCCTCGCCCAGCACCTGCGCGTGCCGGTGCGGCGCGGTCACACTGAACCTCTCCCCCGAACCCATCACCTGCTTGTCACCGATGGTCATGGTCAGCTCGACCGGCCCGGACGAGAGCTCCGCCAGCTTCGCCGCCAGACGCGCCCGCTCCGCACTGCCCGGCGCATACCCGCGCACCGGCTCGTTCACCGGAACCGGCACGGTCGTGATCGCGTCCATGGCC
>DASTXN010000042.1:0-50843 GCA_035765515.1 Jatrophihabitantaceae bacterium
TGGAACGACGACCGAACCGGCCCAACGCCAACGGCCAGGTCAACGGCTGGAAATCGATCTTGAACACCCTCGCACTGACCTACGGCGACCGCCTAGGCCTCAACTAGCCGATGGTGCTTACACAGAAAATCTGACAGACCCAACAGAAAAGACCGAGTGGGTCAGTTGCGTTGATGGGGTCGTCGTTGGTGTAGGTGTAGGGCTGGCCCGTTGCGGCAAGGGCGGGGTCGAGGGTGAGGAATTGGCCGTCGGCGGGGTTGTAGTAGCGGTTGATGAGGTAGTAGAGGTTCGAGGTGGCATCGAGGTAGGCGCCGGCGTAGCGGACGGGTGTGGTTGCGGTTCCGGTCGCTACGAGGTTTTTGCCGTAGGGATCGTAGGCATATTCGGCGGTGACGGTGCCGGTGGTGTCGGTGAGGGTGCGGGTGCTGCCGAGGGCGTCGTGGAACAGGTAGGTGGGGTTCCCGCCGGTTTCGGGGATTTGTTCGATGACGTGGCCGTCGGGTCCGTAGATGTAGTAGTTGGTGCCGTCGGCGAGCAGTTCCGGGACGCTGGTTTGGGTGTCCCAGGTGAAGGTGGCGGCGCCGGCCCAGCCGCCGGCGGTGGCGCGTAGTCCGTCGCCGTTGTAGGTGTAGCTGTAGGCGGGGGTCTGGGCGCCGTTGAGGGTGCCGGTGGTGAGCCGGTTGGCTTGGTCGTAGGTGAGGGTGGCGGTCAGGGTGCCGATTGTGGAGCTGGTGAGGTTGCCGTTGTCGTCGTGGGTGATGGTGGCGTTGGCGCTGGTGGTGATTTCGCCGCGGTCGTTGAAGGTTTGGCTGGCTCCGGCGTAGGAGGTGGGGTTGCCGGCGGGGTCGTAGCCGTAGCTGCGGGCGCCGGCGGTGGTGAGGCGGTTGTGTTCGTCGTAGGTGTAGTTGGTGATCGCGGAGGCGGAGACGTCGGCGGCGTGCTCCTGGGTGATTTGTTCGTCGGCGTCGTGGGTGTAGGCGATGCCGTACAGGCCGGTGCCGGTCGCGGCGTACAGGCCGGTGTAGGTCTCCTGGTCATCGAGGTCGAAGGTGGAGTACGCCAGGTCACCGGACGGCTGGGTTGTCGTGGTGAGGTCCGCGTCCTGGTCGTAGGCGAACGTGGTGGTGTTGCCGTTCCAGTCGGTGACGGCGGTCAACTGTCCGGCTCCGTCGAAGGTGCGGGTGACCTGCTGGGAGTTCGGGTAGGTGAGCGTGGTGATGTTGCCGTCCGGGTCGTACCCGTAGCCGACCGTCTTGCCGTTTCCGTCGAGGATGCTGGTGAGCCGGTCACTCGTGTCGTAGCTGTAGGTGGTGGTGCCGGTGCCGTCGTTCATGGTGGCGCGTTGCCCGTCGGTGGTGTAGGTGTAGCTGACCGCGGCCGTGGTGCCGTCGGAGTAGGCGAGCGACACCGGCCGGTTGTCCGCGTCGTACGCGATGGTGGTGGTCCGGCCGTCCGGGTCGGTGAGCGTGATCTGGTTGCCCACGGCGTCGTACGTGTAGCTCGTCGTCTGCCCGCCCGGGCGGATGGTGGCGATCAGCCGGTCACCGGCGTCGTAGTAGTTGACGGTGACGGCGCCGTTCGGGTCGGTGCTGCTGGTGCAGTAGGTCGCGCCCGTGACGCTCGAACTGCAGGATCCGCTGCCGGTGGCGATGTCGTAGGCGGTGTTCGTGGTCGAGGGATCCGACCCGTTGGCCCCCGTGGTCACGCTGGTGACGCGGCCGTCTGGGTCGTAGCCGGTCGTCGTCTGGTTGCCCAGCGGATCGGTGACGCGGGTGGGATTACCGTCCGCGTCGTACACGGTTGCTGTGGTGTGGGCCATCGTGTCGGTGACCGAGGTGGGCCGGCCATCTCCGTCGTAGACGGTGGTGATGGTCCAGCTCGTGCGCGCCGACCCGGCGGCCGGACACGTCACACCGGCCGCGCTCGGCAACGGCTGCACCTGACACACCGGTTCGCCGTCGGCGTCATAGACCGACGATGTCACGTCCGGGTGCCCGGACGACGGAGTCACCGTCTGCGACGTCAGGTCACCACGGCTGTCGTAGGTGTAGCTGGTGACGTGACCATCCGGGTCCGTCACGGCCGTGACGTCACCCGGGTGAGCGCTTTCGCCGTAGGTGTACGTCGTCGTCCCGGATGGTGCCGTCGTCGTCAACAGATTCCCTGCACTGTCGTAGCTGGACGTGCTCTGCAGACCGCTCGGCAGTGTCCGCGACGTCAGATCACCCGTGCTGTCGTAGGTGTAGGAAGTGAGATGCCCTAGTGGATCGATCGACGTCGTCAGGTCACCGGCACTGTCATACGAGTTCTGGCTCGCGTGCCCATCCGGATCGGTGACAGAGATCAGCCCGAGTGTCGCAGGGTCATAGACGTAGCTCGTCGTTGCGGACGCCGCCGTGCCGTAGCCCGTCGTTACCGACTGCAACTCAAGATCGACATAGTCGTACACGGTGACATTGCCGTGCGGGTCGGTCATTGTTGTGTGCCCACCTGCATCGGACGTGTTGTCACCGACGTAGGCAAACGTCGTCGTCAGCCCGGCACGATCGGTCTGGCTGGTCACCCGCCCCGACGAGTCATACAGGTTGGTCGTCTTGTTACCACGAGGATCGGTGACCGTCGTCAACTCGTGCGCCGCGTCGTAACCGTACTGCGTCGTGTTGCCCGCACGATCCGTCACCGACGTCAGATCCCCGGCTCCGTCATAGCCATACGTCACCGTACGGCCCATCGGATCAGCCACCTGCGTCACGTGATCACCGGTATAGGTGTAGGTCAACGACCGCCCGCAGGATCGGTAACGGACGCAAGCTGTCCCCCGCTGTAACCGAGAGTCGTCACGTACCCGTTGCTGTCGGTAATGCGCGTCAGACTGCCGCTGGTGTCGAAGCCGAAGCTGAGGTGGTCGGAGCGGCGCGTAAACGTATAGGTGCCATCCAGGTTGTGCACGAGGGTGGCTTCGATGCCCGGATCCGGATCGAATCCCGTTCCGCTCGCCGTGAAGCCAGCCTCGGCGCCGCTTTCCTGACTAACAGCAGCGGCGCCACTCGCCGCGTCGATTGACAGTGACATGGCGTATGGGTCCGTCCAGCCATACCCGAACCGTCCGTTTGCCGCCGTGCCCTGCGAGTTGTAGCTGCGTGACTGTGAGAGTGCTGCGCCGCGGCCGGGGATGGACACGTCGACAGCCGAATCGTTGAACGCTCCGGTCGCGCAGTCAACCGGGTCGGCTCCGGAACAAGTTGTGCGGCGGGCCGCCGCGTTCCAATCGCGCCCCTGCTCCTGGACGGTCGGGGGCTTGTACGTATCCCAGCGGACGTTGTCGACACCGAAGACTGGCGCGGCGAGATTGTCGACGTATGCGCCAGCCGCTATCCAATCGCCGCCGCTCGGCGAGGACACATGAATCAGTGAGCTGCCGGCGACCGTGTAGGAAACGATCGCCGACCGACCCTCCGTACCACCCGAGGTCAGGTACTGCATGTTCAGCCACGCGACGCTGATGGAGCCACTGAAACCCGGCCAACCAACCGGGAGAAGGTCGAACGAGACGTCACGCACGCCGGCCAATCCTAGGTACGGCGAGCTCGCCGGGTCGACGTTCGGATCGACAAAGTCGATCGCGATCAGCTCCGAATTCGGGTGGTCAACGGGATCATCGTTTCCGATCCCCGCAGATAGGAACGGACCGTCACCTGGATACGCAGAGTTGGTCGTTGTCGATGCGGGGGCGGAAAAGTTGCCCGATCCCGGCAGCACGCCGCTCGCTCGGTACGGCGAGAAGTCCGTTGTCCCCACGGGTACTTCTGAGAAGTCGATGGAATGATCAACCGAAGTCGTAGGCACTGAGCTTGTCAAGGAATCGCGTCGCATGGCATCTTGGCCGGGCCGGTGAGTGGCGCGGCCGTCCCGGCGTTCGTGCGCTGGGGCCAGCAAAGCCTGCGCGCGGCGCCATTTCGCTCGCTGCGTTCCTCGAAGCCGAAAAGCGTGAGCCGTTTCGCTTGCTCGAGTCATACGGGTGGACAGGGGCAGAAGCGGTTGCGAGCCCGCACTGCGTCCAGGCCCGGTCGAGCGAGCTTCCGCAGCGGGAGTCGACAACCCGCCGAGTATCAGAGCCGCGCCGACGGAGGCTGCCATGAGGACGCGGATATTCGTGCTGCGCCTCGAACGGCGCGAGGACATAACGGCCATGCCAGCCTCCCCGAGTGGTCGCGACCCGGCAGTCGCAACCCAACTGGACGAGGACCATAGTGGCTAACATTGATCTAACACAAGGGTTTGATCACGAAACGCCGCTGCGTCCGGCTTGGCGTCGATCGATGGCAGATTGCCCGAAGGCCGGGAGTGCGCCGATTCAGGACGTCCAGATGTCGGTGATCGGACGCGTCCCGGCGGCCTGGCCGAGCGGGGCGAGCCGCTCCAGCGCCTCCAGGGTGCGCAGCATCCGGTAGTGCGTCACGTGCTCGCTGTAGCGGCCCGCCTTCACATGCGCGCCGACGACGATGGTCGGGATCAGGTTGCCGTGCCCGGTGTCGTCCTCGTCCCAGGTCAGCACCAGCAGGCTGTTGTGGCTGCGCGCCCACGTCACGTAGCCGCCCAGGTGCCGACGCAGCCACTGATCGCCCTGCGCAATCGTCCCGTCGTGCATGTCGTGCGCCAGGTTCGGGATCACGAACGACAGCGCCGGCAGCCGGGCGTAATTCGTGCCGAACGCGGACAGCGGCAGGTTCACCGAACCGGGCAGGTTCGCGAAGTCTGTCCACGGGACGTGCTTGCGCGCGTACTCGCCGAAGCTGCAACCGCGGTAGCCGGCACGGGGCAGCCCCTCGGCGTAGCCACGGAAGCTCTTTCCGGCCGCCCGCAACTGGCTGCCCAGGTTCGCGGCCGAATACGTGTGCGGGCACGAGTCGTCGGTCAGTCCGTGCTGCGAGCCGGAGAACAGTGCGAGGTAGTTCGGCTCGCTGGGGTGCGTGATCGCGTACGAGCGCGTGAACGAGGCACCGATGCGCGCCAAGTGGTTGATGTACGGCGCGGACGAACTGCCCAGGATGTTCGCCGCCGCGTGGTTCTCCTCCACCACGACCACGACGTGGGACGGACGCGGCAGGCGGGCGGAGGCACGCACGGCGTCAACGGAGTCGGAGGCGCTGGACGCCTGGGCGGCGGGGCCGGGATTGGTCGGCTGCGTGCTCGTCGGGATCGTGTTCGCCGGCGGGGCCACGGTCGCCGACGGGGACTGCTGGATCCCGCTGCCGCAGGCGCAAAGCGCCAGCGCGGCGAATGACATCGCCGCGGCGACGAGCCTGCGCGGACGAGCTGTGCTGTTCACAATTCTCGTGGCCCTTCGACGCGCGGGCGGTTCCTGGCGAGATTCTCTACCCGCGCCGCACCTACCGGTCACCTGGCAGCCCGCCGTGGCGCCGTCGCGGACAGCCGCCTACGGACATACTATCGACTTTGTAGTTGACAATCCCGATCCCGTCCGGACGGCCATGACCCCCACCGAGTTGCGACAACGGCTGCGCGAGCGCGGTGGACCGTTAGCCTGGTGCTGTGTCGGATCCGGTCTCGTGTGCGTCGGGGCCGGAATACCGCTGCGCTGGGCGCCGGCGGTCGATGCCGGCCTGGTCCTTCTCGCGTCGGGTGCGACCCTGCTGGGTCTCGGCCGGAACGGGGACACCGGGAGGCGGACGGACCGGCAATGATGGACCGCAACCCGACCGAGCCTCGCCTATGTTGGCTCGGACGAAGATGACCAAGGGCAACGTCGCCTGCCTGGGATCGGAGATTTAGGTGTCGCACTTCGCCGCCAGCTCTACTGGAGACGAACTTCTCTCGGCCGAGCCGGAACTACCCGACGACCGTGGCCCGCGGACCGCGCGCGCCGGGATCCTGGTGGTGACCGCGCACTTCCCGCCGACTGCGGGCGGCGTGGCGACGTTCACCGAGCAGTTCGTGCGACGGCTGCCCAGCGAGCGCGTCGTCGTCCTGGCGCCGGACGCCCCCGGTGCGGCGGAGTTCGACGCCGCGGCCCCGTTCCCGGTCTATCGCTACCAGCGCTCGCTCGTCGGCGACCTGGGATTGTCGCGCCGGGTCGCGGCGCTCGTGCGCGATCACGACCTCGCCTTCGCGTGGATCACCGCGGCCGCACCGCTGGTCGCGGTCGCGCCGGCACTGCGCCGGGCCGGTATCACCCGGATCGTCGCGTCCAGCCACGGACAAGAGCTGGCCTGGGCGCGCCTGCCCGTTACCCGGACGGCGTTCGCGGCAGCCATGCGCTCGATCGACGTGCTCACCTACCTCGGCGACGTCACCCGCGGCGGGCTGACGAAGGCGGTCGGTTCGCGCGCCGAACTCGTACACCTGCCCGGCGGGGTCGACGCGGAGGTGTACCGGCCGGAGATCGGACGCAGCCTGGTCCGTGACCGGCACGGGCTGGGAGAGCGCCCGGTCGTCGTCAGCGTCTCGCGACTGGTGCGACGCAAGGGCCACGACCGGCTGATCGACTCCTGGGAGCAGGTATTGCGGGCCGTCCCGGACGCGGTGCTGCTGGTCGTCGGGGACGGCTCTGCGCGCCGCCGCCTGGAGCGCCGTGCGGCCGCTCGGGGTCATCGCGACAGCATCATCTTCGCCGGCACGGTGCCTTCCGCCGAACTACCCGCGCACCTCGCGGCCGGGGACGTTTTCGCGCTGCCGATCCGCGACCGGTTGGCCGGCCTGGATACCGAGGGATTGGGCCTGGCCGTCCTGGAGGCCTCCGCCGCCGGCCTGCCCGTCGTCGTCGGGCGGTCGGGGGGCACGCCGTCCGCCGTGGTCGACGGCACGACGGGACACCTCATCGACGGCCGCAAGCCCGAGCACATCGCCCGGGCGGTGGTGGGCCTGCTGACCGACCCTGCCCGCGCAGCGGCGATGGGCGAGGCCGGTCGCGAGTTCGTTATGCGGACGTGGAGCTGGGACACGCTGGCCGGCCGGCTGGCCGTCCAGTTCGAGGGCTGATCTGTCAGGAGGCCCGCCCGGCAACCACCTGGGCGTGGTCCCGCTCGCGACGGCTGCGCCGCCGGCCGAACACGATGGACAGGTAGGCGATCGCACCGATCGGCAGTGGCAGCCAGAAGTTCACCAGCCGCCAATACAGCACGCCCAGCACGGCGACCGAGGACGACGTCCCGAACCCGGCCAGCAGGGGGACCAGCGAGGTCTCGACGACGCCGAGCCCGCCGGGACTGATCGGGATCGATGCCGCGACCTGGCCGACGCAGAACGCGATCACGAGCAGCACCATGCTGGGTGGTTCACCGAACGCACGCAGCGCCGCCCACAGCGCGAGCAGGTCGAACGCCCAGTTGAGCAGCGACCACAGCGACACGCGCGCCAGCAAGGCCTTGTGGCGCAACAGGATCGTCATCCGCTCCGACAGCGAATCGACCACCCGCTCGATGCGCGCGGGCTCGATCCGCGGCAGCCGTCCGAGCGTCCCCTTCGCCAGTGCGGCGACGAAGGACGGACGGTGCGCGAGCAGGTAGCAGAACGCGATGATCAATCCGGCGAGCACCGCACCGGCTGCGGCGAGTCCGAGGTTGGTGGCGGACGGTCCGTAGACGATCGTCTGCAGCAGCAGCGAGATGCTGAACATCAGCTCGAGCAGCAGGCTCGACAGCAGCGACTGCGACACCTTGACGAAACCGGCCTGAACGCCGTCGACGCCCTCCTCGCGCAGCAGCTCGTAACCCATCGCGGTGCCCGCTGCCCAGCCGACCGGCACCGCGTGGCTCAGGCCGATCGTGACCAGGTCCAGGCGCAGCACCCGCCGCCAGTTCGGCCGTTCCGACCGGGTGATCAGGCTCCACGTGACCAGGCTGAACGCGACGAGCGAACCCAGTTCGCCCAGCAGCGACAGGATCAGCCAGCGCAGCCCGACGCGGCCCAGGTGCTGGGCCGGCTTGAGTGCGTCCGCCGTCTTCGGTCCGAGGAACAGCGCCGATCCGGCGAGCACCGCGATCAGCACGCCCCAGCGCAGCAGCCGCCAGCGGTTGCGGCGCAGCCGATCGCGCCCTGTCATCGTGTTCCCATCGCAGCTCGTCGCGCGGTCAGCGCCGCATGTAGACGGCCTCGGCGATCTCGACCAGCCCGTCGCCCCACGCGGCCAGGACGAGCGCCGCTGTCCAGCTGGCCAGCCCGGCGACCAGCACGAGCAGCACCGGCAGGCGGCGGTGCGGCAGCGGCGGCGCGAGCAGCGAGTGCACCCGGTCGGCGATCTGGGCCGCGCTGCCCCCGGCGGCGGCGAGCGCGGCAGCGGGCGGGGCTGTGGGCGAACCGGGACCGGTGTGGGCGGCGCGGGCCAGCGCGGCCCGGGCCAGCGCCCGCGCCGCGAGTTGGCGATCGCCGACGGCCGCGGCGGCGTCCTCGTCCGCGGCGCGCTCGATGGCCCGCGTCACGGCCCCGGCGACCGGACGCAGCAGCGGGTTGGCCGCCGCGGCGAGCCGGACCAGGCCGGCGTACAGCTGGTGCCGGTTGCGCAGGTGCGAGGCCTCGTGCGCCAGCAACACCCGGCGCTCGTCCGCCGACAGCGCCGCCAGCATCGCGGTGGAGACCACGATGCGGCTGGGGAAGCCGAGGACGGAGTAGGCGAGCGGTGCCGGGTCGTCGACCAGCACCAGCCGGCCGTCGGCGGGGCGCAGCCGGCGCGCGGTGCGGGTTGCGGCGATCAGGGCGCGCGCCGTGCGTACGCCGCGCACCAGCGACGAGCCGAGCGCGACCAGCACCAGCACCATCGCGAGCAGCCCGACCGCGTCCGGAAAGCCCATGTCCGATCGCAGCGACGGCACCGACCAGTGCCCGATCCGCGGCAGCGGTCCCAGCTGGACGCCGGCCAGCAGGGCGACAACCGACAGCGCGATCCCGGTGCACAGTGCCACGGTCAGCGCGAGGGCAGTGAGCAGCGGGACCGCCCACCCGGGTCGCATGCTGCGCGCCAGACGCTCACCGGCCAGGCACAGGACCAGGCCGATGAGCACGGGCACGGCGAGCAGCGCGATCACGTGCTCGTCCGTCCGCGTGGCGATCGCCGCCGCGGCCCGCCGCCTGGCTGCGTCGCGGTGCCGAGCAGCCGGGTCAGCACCCGCTCGTCCTCGCTGCTGAGTTCGGCGACGAACCGGGTCAGCACGCCGGCGTGGTCGTCCTGCTCGTCCAGCAGCCGCAGCATCTGGTGCGCCGTCATGTTCGAGCGGGCGCCGTCCGTCCCCCCGACGAGCCGGTACCGGTAGGCGCGCCCGGCGGGATCACGATCGAGGGCGCCCTTGGCGTGCAGCCGGGACAGGGTTGTCATCACGGTCGTGTATGCGAGATCGTCGCCCAGATCGGCCAGCACCTCGGCCGGGGTCAGGCCGCGTCCGGCGGCCGCCAGGCAGGCCAGGACCTCCGCCTCCAGGCTTCCCCGGGGCCGCGGCCGGCTGCGCGCCATCAACGCCTCCTCGGGCGGTCTTCGTGCGGATCGGCAGGTACGGATCTCGGTGCCGTGCGTAGTTCGGGTCGGGTGCGGACGGGAGCGGTTCCGGTGCCGGCCGCCGCACCCAGCTGCTACCTCGTCGATCGTAGCTGCGCCCGCGTCAACGGATTGTTTCGCGCCCGATCCCGGCGGCCGCGTTCACAGGTCGATCTGTGTCCCCATCACCACCGTCCGGTCAGCGGGCAGGCCGAAGTACGCGGCGGGGTTGGCAGCGTTGCGTGCCATCGCGACGAACAACGCCTTGCGCCACCGGCGCATCGGACCGTTGCGCCGGCGTCGCAGTGTGGCCCGGGACAGGAAGTAGGACACGTCCGTCAGCTCTGCGCAGTGCAGTTCGGAGCGCACCTCGTCGCCGTGCCGTGCTAGCGCCCACGGGATGTTGGGGCGATCGAAGAACCCGTAGCGCAGCGTCACGTGGATGATCCCGTCGTCGGAGTAGCCCAGGTTGTCTATGCTCACCTGGTCCTCGGGTGCCACATGCGGGACGGTCTTCGGCACCGCGGAGAAGATCACGACGTGCTCGTGCAGCACCCCGTTGTGCTCGACGTTCGCGCGCAGGGCCAGCGGCGCGGACTCCTTGTTCGGGTGCGGGAAGACCGCGGTGCCCGGGACGCGCAAGATCCGGGCGCCGTGCACCTGCTCGACGAAGTCCGCGAGCGAGCCCTCCTTCTTGACGCGGTTCGCCGTGACGATGTCGCGGCCGCGACGCCACGTCGACATGAGCGTGAACACCACGATCGCGATGAGGACGGGCAGCCAGCCACCGTGCAGGATCTTGGTGATGTTCGCGGCGAAGAACGTCAGCTCCACCAGGGCGAACGCGACGGCGACGAGAACCAGCCGCCCGGCTCCCCAGTGCCAGCGGGAGCGTGCGACCGCCATCAGCAGGACCGTGTCGACGATCAGCGCGCCCGTTACCGAGACGCCGTACGCGGTGGCCAGGCGGGCCGAGCTGCGGAAGATCAGCATCAGCGCGAGCACCCCGACGAACAGCGCCGTGTTGATGGCCGGCAGGTACACCTGGCCGGCTGACTCGTCCGAGGTCTGGCGCACCGTCAGCGGCGGCAGCAGCCCGAGTTGGCTCGCCTGCCGCGACACCGAGAACGCGCCGGAGATCACGGCCTGCGACGCGATCACCGTCGCGGCCGTCGCGAGCACGACCATCGGGATCCGTCCCCAGCCGGGCAGCAGCAGGTAGAACGGATTGCTGATCGTCGACGGGTCGCGCAGGATCAGCGCGGCCTGCCCCATGTACTGCAGCGTCAGCGCGGGAAACACAACCCAGAACCAGGCGCGCCGGATGGGCGGACGTCCGAAGTGGCCCATGTCCGCGTACAGCGCCTCGGCGCCGGTGATGCACAGCACGATCGCGCCCATCGCGATGAACGTCGTCCCCGGATGCGCGCCGATGAACTCCAGTCCGTAGGTCGGCGACAGCGCGCGGAACACGGTGGGGTCATGGGCGATCTCGCGCAGGCCGGCGAGCCCGAGCACGGCGAACCACAGCAACATGACCGGCCCGAAGAACGAGCCGACCCGGTGCGTTCCGTAGCGCTGCACCGCGAACAGCAGTACCAGGATCGTGGCGGCGATCGGCAGCACCAACTCGTGCAGGCTCGGCGCGACGACCGTGATGCCCTCGACGGCGGACAGCACCGAGATCGCCGGCGTGATCACCGAGTCGCCGAAGAACAGGCTCGCCCCGACGATTGCGAGCACGAGCACGACCTGCAGCCGCGCGCCGCGGTCGCGGAACGCGCGCTGCAGCAATCCGGCCAGCGCCATCACGCCGCCCTCGCCGTCGTTGTCCGCGCGCATGATCACGGACACGTACTTGATCGACACGATCAGCGTGACCGACCAGAACACCATCGAGATCACGCCGTACACGTCGCCGGCGGTCGGCTTGACCGCGCCGTTGTCGATGGAGAACACCGTCTGCAACGCGTAGAGCGGGCTGGTGCCGATGTCGCCGAAGACGACGCCGAGGGCAGCGAGCGCCGCGCCCGCCTTCAGCGACGAGCGCTTGCTGGGATGCACGGGGCCCATCGTTCCCTGTGCCTTCTTGAATCCTGCATTCACCCCGCCCCGGCGTGGTGAATGCAGGATTCATCGCGGCTATTCACTGAGCGTATACGCGTGGTGTAGTGTGCTCGCCATGACCGTCCCCCTCACCCTGCTGGGCCTGCTCGAACGCGAGCCGAGCCACGGCTACGACCTCAAGCGCGACTACGACGCCTGGTTCGGGCGCGGCAAGCCGCTGCCGTTCGGCCAGGTCTACGCGACCCTTGGCCGGCTGGCCCGCGACGGCAAGGTGATCGTCGGCGAGAGCGAGCCCGGCGCCGGCCCCGAGCGCAAGAGGTACGTGATCACCGAGCAGGGCGTGAGCGAGGTAGAGAGCTGGCTGCGCGAACCGGTCGAGCCCGAACCGCACCTGCAGACCGTGCTGTTCGCCAAGGTCGTGCTCGCGCTCATGTCGGGGCGGGACGCCGAGCGCTACCTGGACGCCCAGCGCGCCGCGCACCTGCAACGGATGCGCGAGCTGACCGAGCTCAAGCGGTCCGGCAACAGCGTGGACGCGCTGCTCGCCGACCACGGCCTGTTCCACCTCGAGGCCGACCTGCGCTGGATCGAGCTGACCACGGCGCGCCTGGCCAGCCTCGCCAAGCAGGTGCAGTCATGATCCTGCAGGCGCGCGACGTCGAGCTGTCCTTCGGCAGCACACCCGCGCTGCGCGGCGCGTCCGTGACCGTCGAACAGGGCGAGATCCTCGCCGTCATGGGCCCGAGCGGATCGGGCAAGTCGACGCTGCTGCACTGTTTGGCCGGCATCCTCGTCCCGGATGCCGGCGAGGTGCACTTCGCCGGGCAACGCCTGGACACCCTTGCCGAGCCGCGCCGCAGCGCGGTTCGCCGCGACCGGTTCGGCTTCGTGTTCCAATTCGGCCAACTCGTCCCGGAGCTCACGGCCGAGGAGAACATCGCGCTGCCGCTGCTGCTCGGCGGCACGAAGCGACCCGCGGCGCTGCACACCGCACGCGGCTGGCTGGACCGCCTCGGCCTGGACGGGCTGGGGCAGCGGCGCTCCGGCGAGCTGTCCGGCGGGCAGGCGCAGCGGGTCGCGCTCGCCCGCGGCCTGGTCACCGAGCCGGAGGTGCTCTTCGCGGACGAGCCCACCGGGGCGCTCGACTCGCTCACCGGCGAACAGGTGATGGACCTGCTCGTCGGCGCCGCGCGCGAGCAAGGCACGACCGTCGTCCTCGTCACGCACGAACCGCGCATCGCCGCGTACGCCGACCGCGAGGTCGTGGTGCGCGACGGGCGGGTCAGCGCGCTGGCGGCCACGCCGTGATCGGCTTCGGGCTGCGCCTCACCCTGCGTGGCGGACGCGAGGCCGCATCCCGGCTGGTGATCATCGTGGCGGCTGTCGCGCTGGGCGTCGGGCTGCTGCTGACCACCCTGGCCGGTATCAACGCGGTCAACTCGCAGAACGCGCGCTACGCCTGGTTCGAAACCGGCGCAGGCGGCGCCGGCAGGGTGCCGGTGTCCAGCCCGGCCGCCCACGACCCTCCCCCGCCGGCTACGCCTTCACTGGCGGGGGTACCCCCACTCTGGTGGCTGCTCACTGCGGACATGTTCCACGGCCAGGTCATCGGCCGCGTGGACGTCGCGGCGACCGGGCCGGACGAGCCGGTGCCTCCGGGCGTCTCGCAGCTACCCGGCCCGGGCGAGTACTACGCGTCGCCGGCCATGGCCAGGCTGCTGCGCACCGTCCCGCGCGACCAACTCGCGGCCCGCTACCCCGGCCGAATGGTCGGGACGATCGGCGCGGCAGGGCTGCCGTCCCCGGACACGCTGGTCGTGTTGATCGGGCACACTCCGCAGCAGCTCTCGCAGGTGACGGGTGTCACCGAGGTCAACACGATCAGCACGGTCGCCCCGAACCAGTGCAGCGGCGACTGCTACTTCATCGGCATCGACGCGCAGGGCATGGACCTTGTGCTGTCGGTCGTCGCAGCCGCGCTGCTGTTCCCGGTGCTGATCTTCATCGGGACCGCCACCCGGCTGTCGGCCGCGCGCCGCGAACAGCGCTTCGCCGCGATGCGACTGGTCGGCGCGACCCCGCGGCAGATCACCGTCATCTCGACGGTCGAGTCGACCGTGGCGGCGGCGCTCGGTACCGCGCTCGGGTTCGGCCTGTTCTACGCGCTGCGGCCCGCGCTGGCCCCGATCCCGTTCACCGGCGACCGGTTCTACGTGCACGACTTGGCACTCAATGTCCCGGACGCGCTGCTCGTCGCGCTCGGTGTCCCGGTCGCGGCGGCCGTCGCGGCCCGGCTCGCGCTGCGCCGGGTGACGATCTCGCCGCTCGGGGTGGTCCGCCGGGTCACGCCGGCCGCGCCGCGCGCCTGGCGGCTGCTGCCCCTGCTCGCCGGACTCGGGGAACTCGCGTGGTTCGTCCACGCCGGGCGTCCCGCGACGACCGGTGGCCAGATCCTGGCGTACCTGAGCGGCATCATGGTGACGATGGCCGGGCTCGTGTTCGCCGGACCGTGGCTGACCATGGTGGGCTCGCGGCTGCTGGCACGACGCGCGACCCGTCCGGCCACGCTGATCGCGGGCCGGCGTCTCGCGGACAACCCGTCGGCCGGGTTCCGCGCCGTGAGCGGCCTTGCCCTGGCCCTGTTCGTGACCAGCGTCGCGGTCGGGATCATCACCACGATCAAGGCATATGACGGCGGCGGTCGGGCCACCGCGGCCGAGCGCGCGACGGTCGTGCAGGACATCGGCCACCCCGGGCCGCCCAGTGCGGCGACACCGCCGGTGACCGTTCCGGCGGGGGTGCGCGCGACGCTGCTGGCGATCCCCGGCGTCCAGACGGTGACTCGCTCCGACACGCGCGCGGTCACCAACAAGGGCCGGACGTTTTCCGTCGACGACCAGAACCTCGCGGTACGTACGGACGGGTCGCAGGCAGCGATCGAGCTGGTCCGCGGCGCGCTGGAACGCGCATTCCCGGACGCCCCTGTCGCGATGACGCAGGCCGAGTTCGACGCCCAGAACGAGAGCAGCCAGCGCACCGCCGCGTACGAGCGGCTGGCCGACGTGGTCGTGCTGACCAGCCTGCCGATCGCCGGCTGCACGCTCGCAGTCAGCGTGGCGGCCGGGCTGAACGATCGCAAGCGGCCGTTCAGCCTGCTGCGGCTGGCCGGTGCGCCGCTGGCGACGCTGCGCCGGGTCGTCGGGCTGGAGAGCGCGGTGCCGCTGCTGGCGGTCGCCGTCGTGTCGGTGGGGACGGGCTTCCTGGCCGCATACCTGTTCCTGCGCTCGCAGCTCAACGAGACGTTGCAGGCGCCGGGGTCGAGCTACTACCTGGTGGTGGCGGCCGGGCTGGTCGCGTCGCTGGCGATCATCGCGTCCATGCTGCCGGTGCTGCGCCGGATCACCGGGCCGGAGGCCGCCCGCAACGAGTGACGCGGGGCAGGCGGTCGCGCCCGGCGCTGGTGCGCGGGCGCGGCGGTGGCGTCACGGGCGGGCGATGTGGACGGACCCAGGAGGCGACGCGGTCGCGGACGAGCGCCCCGCCCAGCAGGCCGAAGGCCGCGCACATCGACGCGAACCAGCTCAACGCACCGAGCTCGTTCTCCGTCGCGGACGCGACCGCCGTGGGACGTGCGGTCTGGGTCAGCATTGCCACGTGACGCCCTCCTTCCCCCGAAGGATCGACGCATAGAAGGAGTTCGTGAGCTGCAGCCGTGATCCTTGCACGGAAATTGTGGTTCGCCCATTACTTACCCCGGAAGAGATCGACTCATGCGCGCATGGCGCGGATCCGTGGCGTCGCTCCGTCGTTCCCGTGCCGACCGGCAACCGGGCACGCGCGCGTCGGGCGGCGCCGGGCGCGGTCTGGTAGGACGAACCCATGCATCTGCGCCCGCCCACCGCTGCCCGCGAGGACGCCCGGCGACTGCTCGGACGCGCCTGCACCGAGGCCCGGTTCGCGGCCACGCTGCTGCACGCACGAGGCCCAGGGGCCGCGTTGATCCCGCCGCACCGGCTGGTCGGCATGGCCCGCGACGTGCTCGCCTACGGCCCTTCCGGTGCGGCGGTGTCGATCGCGTCCGCCGGGCAGGCGAAGAACGTGGCGATTGTCGACGACCGCGGCCAGCTCACGTTCCGCGAGCTGGACGAACTGGTAAACCAGTTCGCGAACGCCTTGCTGCATCTGGGCTTTCGGTCCGGTGACAGCATCGGCGTCCTGGCCCGCAACCACCGCGGTTTGTACGTGACCATCCTGGCCGGCGCCAAGCTGGGCGCGCGCACGCTGCTGCTCAACACCGACTTCGCCGGCCCGCAGCTTGCGGACGTGTGCGCGCGGGAGCAGGTCACCGTCCTCGTCCACGACGCCGAGTTCGCGTCCGTCGCCGCCGGATACGACGCGCCGCTCGGACGGGTCAGCGCCGACGACCCGGACGGCGCGGGCCCACCGACGATCGAGTCGCTCGCCGCCGGCGCGTCGCCGGCCACCCCGCCGCGCCCGGAGCGCAAGCAACGGATCGTGCTGCTGACCAGCGGCACCACCGGAACTCCCAAGGGCGCGCCCCGCGATCTCGCGCTGTCGCTGGTGATCCCCGGCGGGTACCTGTCCAAGATCCCGCTGCGGTCCGGCCGCAAGGTCGTGCTCGCGGCGCCGGGCTTCCACGCCTGGGGGCTGCTCAGCTCGATGCTTGCGCTGGGGTTGGGCAACACCCTGATCCTCGCGCGCCGGTTCGATCCCACCGCCGTGCTGGACGCGCTCGAGATGCACCGCGCCGACGCCCTGATCACCGTGCCGGTGCTGCTGTCGCGGCTGCTGGCGGTCGGTGACGACGCGATCCGCGCACGCGATCTGTCCGCGCTGCGCATCGTGGCGTGCTCGGGCTCGGCCCTGCCTCCGGACCTGGCCACGCACGCGATGGACCTGCTGGGCGACGTCGTCTACAACCTGTACGGCTCGACCGAGGTCGCGTACGCCACGATCGCGACGCCCGCGGACCTGCGCGCGGCTCCGGGCACGGTGGGCCGTCCACCGTTCGGCACGACGGTCCGGCTGCTGGACGAGGCCGGGCGGCCGGTGTCCGGAGTGGGCGTCGCCGGCCGCATCTTCGTGGGCAGCTCGATCCAGTTCGAGGGCTACACCGGCGGCGGCAACAAGGAGATCGTCGACGGGTTGATGTCCACCGGCGACATCGGGCACTTCGACGCCGCCGGACGCCTCTTCGTGGACGGCCGCGACGACGACATGATCGTGTCCGGCGGTGAGAACGTCTTCCCGCGCGAGGTGGAGGAGCTGCTGGCGGCCCACGAGGGCATCGTCGAGGCGGCCGTGGCCGGGGTCGCGGATCCGGACTTCGGGCACCGGCTGCGCGCGTACGTGGTGCGCGAGCCCGGCGCCGCGCTGGACGAGGACGCGGTGCGCGACTACGTGCGCGCGAACCTGGCGCGCTACAAGGTGCCCCGAGACGTGGTCTTCCTCGACGAGTTGCCCCGCAACCCGGCGGGCAAGGTGGTCAAGCGGCTGCTGCCCGAGTGATCGCCACGATCACGGCGCGTCGGCATCGACAGCGGAGTGGACGTGACCGGCGAGGATGCGACTACCCGCCCAGCGCGGCCAGCAGCGAAGCGGTCACGTCCGCCTCGGGACGGTCGGCGTCGATGACCTTCAGCAGCCCGCGTCCGCGGTAGTAGTCGACCAGCGGACGTGTCTCCTCCTCGAAGACCTGCAGGCGCGTGGCGACGGTGCGCTCGTTGTCGTCGGGGCGCCCCTCGCGCTCGGCGCGAGCCAGGATGCGGCGCATCAGTTCGGGGCGCGGCACGTCCAGATAGATGACGGCGTCGGGAACGGCCCCGCGCCGGCTCGCCTCGGCACGCACGGACTCGGCCTGTTCGACCGAGCGCGGGAACCCGTCCAGCAGGTAGCCCGACCTCGCGGCGGCCGCGAACACCCGGGGCAGCAACAGCCGCAGGATCACCTCGTCCGGGACGAGTTCGCCGTGGTTCATGTAGGACGCGGCCTCTTGGCCGACCGCGGAGCCCGCCGCCACCTCGGCGCGCAGCAGGTCACCGACCGCGATGTGCTCGATGCCCAGCCGGGCCGCGAGCAGCTCACCCTGGGTGCCCTTGCCGGATCCGGGCGGGCCGATCAGCACGACGTTCATCACGACCACGGTACGTCCCCGCCGTCGCGGCCCGGCGTCGGCCGACCGGCCGGAACGCCCCGAACGAACATCGGCAATGCACGGAGTTCACACAGCATCGACACAGAGAACTCCCGCACCCTTGAGGCATGAGCGAGCGTGCGAGCGAAACGAAGGGCACAGCGCGGGTAGCGCCTCAGGCCGCCCCGAGGAGCGAGGGCTGGCATGAGTAGCGAGCAGCACCCCGAGTACCGGCCCGAGTACTGGGCGCAGGGTCCCGGCTTCGGTCAGCAGCCGCAGCAGCCCCAGCAGAGCTACCCGACCTTCCCGCTGTACGGCGCCCCGCCGCCGCCACCGGCACCCCCCGGCGGTGGCCGCGGCGGGCACGGCGGGGCCTACGGCGGCAGCCCGCGGCGCACCGTGCTGGTCGCGGCGGTCGTGGCGGCGGTCGTCGGCGGCGGCATCGGAGCCGGCACGGTCGCGCTCACCGACAACGGCGGCGGTAGCTCGTCGGCCGGCCTGGCCTACAGCACCCAGCAGGCCCCGGCCGCCAAGACCGACGGGACGGTGCCCGCGGCCGCCCGGAAGATCGGGCCGAGCGTGGTGACGATCAATGTGACGTCCTCGCAGGAGCAGGACACCGGATCGGGCGTGATCATCCGCCAGGACGGTTACATCCTCACCAACAACCACGTGATCTCCACGGCGGCAAGCGGCGGCGGCCAGATCCAGGTCACTTTCTCCAACGGCAAGTCGCAGTCGGCGAAGATCGTGGGGACCGATCCCTCCGACGACCTCGCCGTGATCAAGGTCAGCGCCACCGGCCTGACCGCGGCCACGTTCGCCAGTTCGTCGGCCCTGCAGGTCGGCCAGACCGTGGTCGCGATCGGCGCGCCGCTGGGCCTGTCGGACACCGTGACGTCCGGCATCGTCAGCAACCTGGCGCGGCCGGTGACCACCAGCGACAGCAACAACGACCAGGCGTCCTTCGACGCCATCCAGACCGACGCCGCGATCAACCCGGGCAACTCCGGCGGACCGCTGGTGAACCTGAACGGCGACGTGGTCGGGATCAACGCCGCGATCGCCACCGACCAGTCCCAGGGCGGGCTGCAGGTGCCCGGTCAGGAGACCCAGGCGGGCAATATCGGCATCGGGTTCGCGATCCCGTCCGACGAGGCCAGCCGGATCGCCGGCGAGCTGATCAAGAACGGCAAGGCCACCCACGCGGTGATGGGCGTGAGCGTCCAGAACACCCAGTCCGGCACGTCCGGGGCGCTGATCCACAGCGTGGTTTCCGGCAGTCCGGCGGACGCTGCCGGCCTGCAGACGGGCGACGTCGTGATCCGCCTGGACGACCAGCGCATCGACGAGGCCGATGCCCTGGTGGCCGCCGTCCGCTCCCATGCGCCGGGCCAGAAGGTCAGCGTGACGTACCTGCGCGGCGGCGATCAGCAGCACACGGCGACCCTGACGCTGGGCACCGGGACGGACTGATCCGAGATCGACTAAACAGGGATTTGACTTCACGGCGATGTGACGTCATTATGAGTGGGCAACGCCGGGTCGGGCCCGATCCGGAGCAACACAACTACACAGTCCGCGTAGTCGGCGAACCCCCCGCTTGCCGACCACATCGGACACCTGATCGCGATCCGCCCCGATGAACCCCCCCGCTTGTCGGACTGGATCAAGATCTCACTTGAGCCCCGATGGAATCCCCCGCCCATCGGGGCTCAAGTGCGTCCGGAGCCGGCCCAGCTCCTCCCGAGCTCGCGCCCAGCGCACGGTGCAGTGGCCGCCCGGACGACGTACCCTGGCGGTATGACGCAATGGGGCGTGGACACCCTCTTCAATCCGGCCAAACGGCACATGGATGAGGAGAAGCGCCGTCTGCAAGCGACTCGGGCCGAGGTCGGCGACAACTCCGGCGGCCGGCGCATCGACCTGGCCTCCGGCAAGGTGCGCATCAGCCGCGGCGCCAAGGACCCCGACGCCGAACAGCTCGAGCCCGCCGAGGACGACGCCGCCGACGAAGACGCCGACGGTGTCGCCGCGCCGGCGGACGCCCGCGCCGACGCCGCATCCGCCGAGGACGTCCAGACCGTAGCGGCCGAAGAATCCGAGTCGGACTGATGTTCTCACGGACCAAGACCGAGCTGCCCACGCCGGACCGGGCCCTGCCCGGGCGCGACGACTACCCGTTCGCCGTCCCGGACACGCACTACGTGAACGGCCACCCGATCCGTCCGCCGTTCCCGGAGAACCTGCAGGTCGCCGTGTTCGGTCTCGGCTGCTTCTGGGGCGCCGAGGAGATCTTCTGGCAGACCGAGGGCGTCTGGACGACCGCGGTCGGTTACGCCGGCGGCAGCACTGCCCACCCGACGTACGAGGAGGTGTGCTCCGGGCTCACCGGGCACACCGAGGCGGTCCTCGTCGCGTTCGACCCGGCGATCGTCGGCTTTGCCGAGCTGGTCGCGCGGTTCTTCGAGGTGCACGACCCGACCCAGGGCATGCGGCAGGGCAACGACATCGGCACCCAGTACCGCTCGGCGATCTACTACACGGACGAGTCGCAGCGCGCGATCGCCGAACGGGCAACCGCCGCGTTCGGCGCGCACCTGCAGCAGCTGGGCTACGGCGCCGTGACCACCGAGGTCGCGCCGCTCGGGGAGTTCTTCTACGCCGAGGGCTACCACCAGCAGTACCTGGCCAAGAACCCGAACGGCTACCGCTGCCACGCCACCACCGGCGTCCAGTTCCCGCGCGAAGCCCTCGCCGGCTGAACCCACCAACGCCTCGACGGGCGGCAACGCCCCGTGCGTGACACACTTCCCGCGTTGTAGCACGCGGGAGGAGTTCGCAGGTGAGGCTGTCGGTGGTCGGCACGGGTTACCTCGGCGCCACGCACGCGGCGGCGATGGCCGAACTCGGCCATGAGGTGCTCGGCGTGGACGTCGACGAGACCAAGGTCGCCCGGCTCAACAACGGTGACGTCCCGTTCTACGAACCCGAGCTTCCCGACCTGCTGCGGCGCAACCTGGACCGCGGCGCCGTCCGCTTCACTACCGACCTCGGCGAGGCAGCCGCGTTCGCGGACCTGCACTTCGTCTGTGTCGGCACGCCCCAACGGCAGAGCGAGTTCGCCGCCGATCTGAGCTACGTGGATGCCGCATTCGCCGCGCTCGCCGACCGGATCCGTCCAGGCGCCACGGTCGTCGGCAAGTCCACCGTTCCCGTGGGCACCGCTGCCCGGCTGGCGCCGGGGATCGAGGCCGCAGGCGGCACGCTCGTGTGGAACCCGGAATTCCTGCGCGAGGGCTTCGCAGTCAAGGACACCTTGCATCCGGACCGGATCGTGCTCGGCCTCAAGGACGGCCCGCACGACACCAGCAACGGCAGGGCCGCGATCGAGGAGGCCTATGCCCCGATCATGACGGCCACGCAGTTGCCCGTGGTCGTAACCGACTACGCCACCGCGGAACTGGTCAAGGTGGCGGCCAATTCGTTCTTGGCGACCAAGATCTCGTTCATCAACGCGATGGCCGAGGTGTGCGAGGTTACGGGCGCTGACGTGACCGCGCTGGCCGAGGCGATCGGGCACGACGAACGCATCGGGCACCGCTTCCTGCACGCCGGCCTGGGTTTCGGCGGCGGCTGCCTACCCAAGGACATCCGGGCGTTCATGGCGCGGGCCGGTGAGCTCGGTGTCGACCAAGCGCTGACCTTCCTCAAGCACGTCGACGCGATCAACCTGCGCCGTCGCGCCCGCATGGTCGACCTCGCCCGTGAGCTGTGTGACGGCTCACTGGCCGGCCACCGAATCGCCGTGCTCGGGGTGGCGTTCAAGCCGAACAGCGACGACATCCGGGACTCCCCGGCCCTGGACGTCGCGGCGACCGTACAGCGTGCAGGCGCCGCCGTCCGCGTCTACGACCCGCAGGCCATGCCGAACGCACGGATCCTGAGCCCGACGCTGGCATACGAGGCCAGCGCCGAGGATGCCTGCCGCGATGCGGACGTGGTGCTGCACCTGACCGAGTGGTCCGAATTCCGCGAGCTGGATCCGGCGGAACTGAAGTCCGTCGTCGCCACCCCCCGCATCGTCGACGGCCGCAACGCACTGGACGCTGAGCGCTGGATCGCCGCCGGCTGGCAGTTCCGCGCGCTCGGCCGCCCGTACCGCTGACTTGCTCGTGCCGGGTCGCGCGAGCGATCTGGCATAGTCGCGGCCGTGGCATTCGGCGTGCTGTTCGTGTGCACGGGAAACATCTGCCGCTCCCCCATGGCCGAACGACTGCTGACCGCGCGACTGCGTGGCGCGCTGCCCGCCGGCCTGGACGTCGTCGCGACGAGCGCCGGGACCGGGGCCGTCGTCGGCCACGGCATGGACACTCCGTCGCTGATCGCGCTGCGTGAACTGGGCGGCGACAGCGCGGACCACGTCGCGCGGATGTTCACCGGCGCACTGGCCGAGAAGGCCGACCTCGTCCTGACCGCCGAGTCCGGGCACCGCGCACAGGTCGTCCAGGCCGTCCCGCTCGCGTTCCGCAAGACGTTCACGCTGCGCGAGTTCGCGCGGCTCGGTGCCGGCCTGGGCCCGCTGGCCGAACCGAGCGAGGACGCGCTGCGCAACCGGGTAGCCGAGGTCGCGGCGCGGCGCGGCTGGGCGGATCCCGCTGCGCCGGGCGCGGACGAGATCGGCGACCCGTTCGGCGCCACCCTGGCCGTCGCGCGCACCTGCGCCGCTGCGATCGCCGACGCGGTCGACGGCGCCGTCGCCGCGCTCGGGCTGACGCCGCACCAGCGCCGTCCCGGCGGCGAGGGGCGCTGAGCCGCTGTGGGCGGGTCGCTAGGCTCGGCCGCGTGAAGGGCATCGTTCTGGCCGGCGGTTCGGGCACCCGGCTGCACCCGGTCACCCGCGGCGTCAGCAAGCAACTGCTGCCCGTCTACGACAAGCCGATGGTCTACTACCCGATCTCGATCCTGATGCTGGCCGGGATCCGGGACATCCTGATGATCACGACGCCGGACGACCACGACCAGTTCGTCCGGTTGCTCGGCGACGGCAGCCAATGGGGTGTGTCGTTCAGCTACGCCGTGCAGCCCTCCCCGGACGGCATCGCCCAGGCGTTCCTGATCGGCGCCGACCACATCGGGTCCGGCGAGGTCGCGCTGGTGCTCGGCGACAACATCTTCCACGGCCACGGCATGGGCGGACGGCTCGCGGAGGCGGCCGAATCGACCGTCCGCGACGGCGGATGCACCCTGTTCGGGTACCGCGTCGGTGACCCGGAACGGTACGGCGTGGCCGTCCTGGACGGCAGCGGTCGGATCGTCGACATCGAGGAGAAGCCGGCGCATCCGCGCTCGAACCTGGCGATCACCGGGCTGTACTTCTACGACGGCCGGGTCGTCGACATCGCACGCTCGCTCAAGCCGTCCGACCGCGGCGAGCTGGAGATCACCGACCTCAACCGCGTGTACCTGCAACGCGGCGAGGCGCGGCTGGTCGATCTCGGCCGGGGCACGGCGTGGCTGGACACCGGGACGCAGGACGCGCTGCTCGAGGCCGGCCAGTTCGTGCAAGTCCTGCAGCACCGACAGGGCATCACCGTCGCCTGCCTGGAGGAGATCGCGATGCGGCGCGGCTTCATCACGCCGGAACGGGCGCTGGAACTCGGCGAGCAGATGGGCAAGTCCAGCTACGCGGTCTACCTGCGGCGCACCGCGGCGGAGTTCATCGCCGGTACTCCGAACGAGAGCGACGCGGGATGGCACTGAGCGTCACTCCCATGTCGGTGCGGCAGACCGCGATCGACGGCCTGTGCCAGATCGACACCAAGGCGGTCAGCGACGAGCGCGGCACGGTGCGCGAGTTCTTCCGCACCAGCGGGTTCGCGGAGGCGGGACTCGACGTCCCCGAGCGCTGGCAGCAGGTCAACCTGACCTGGACGCGGCACGGCGGCATCCGCGGCCTGCACGGCGAAGCGATGACCAAGCTGGTCGGCGTGGCGTCCGGCGAGGCGTACGGCGTCTATCTGGACGCGCGCGCCGCGTCGCCGAGCCACGGCAAGATCGTGACGCTGCCGCTGACGGTCGGCGTCCAGGTGCTCGTCCCCGCGGGCGTGTGCAACGGCTTCCAGGCCGTCTCGCCCGAGGGCTGCCAGTACCTGTACTGCTTCGACGCCGAGTGGGTGCCCGGAATGGCCGGCGTGGCCGTCAACCCTCTCGACCCTGCGCTCGGGATCGCCTGGCCGGTGCCGGTCGACGCGGCGGACCCGGCGATGATCTCGGTGAAGGATTCGTCCGCGCCGGCCTTCTCCGAATTGACATAGTCGAGCTGGCATAGCGCCGATCTCTGGATCGGACGGGTAAGGGGTCTTGCTGATGCGCGTATTCGTCACCGGTGGTGCCGGCTTCATCGGTTCTTGGTTCGTCCGCTCCGTGCTCACGGACCAGTACCCGTACTTCGCCGGTGCCGAGGTGACCGTCTTCGACAACCTCACCTACGCCGGCAACCTGGCCAACCTCGAGCCCGTCGCCGACAGCCCGCGCTACCGATTCGTGCGTGGTGACATCTGCTCCGCGCTCGATCTGGACGCCAGCCTGCCCGGTCACGATGTGGTCGTGAACTTCGCAGCGGAGTCCCACGTCGACCGCTCCATCGGGGCCGCCCGCGACTTCGTGCTGACGAACGTGCTCGGCGCGCAGCAGGTGTTCGAAGCCTGCCTGCGCCATGACGTCAGCCGCGTCGTGCACGTCTCGACGGACGAGGTGTACGGCTCGATCGAGACCGGGTCGTGGCGTGAGGACCACCTGCTCGAACCCAACTCGCCCTATTCCGCGGCGAAGGCCGGCGGTGATCTGATCGCGCGCGCGTATGCCGTCACCTACGGGCTCAACGTGTCCGTCACCCGCTGCTCGAACAACTACGGGCCGTACCACTTCCCGGAGAAGGTCATCCCGCTGTTCGTCACCAACCTGCTGGACGGGCTGCCCGTTCCGCTCTACGGCGACGGGCGCAACGTGCGCGACTGGCTGTGGGTGGGCGATCACTGCCGCGCCCTGGCCCTCGTCGCCGAGAAGGGCGAGCGCGGTGAGTTCTACAACATCGGCGGTGGACGGGAGCTGTCGAACCGGCGGCTGACCGAACTGCTGCTCGAGGCGACGGGCCGCGACTGGAGCTTCGTGCAGCAGATCACTGATCCGCGCGGTGCCGGCCATGACCTGCGCTACTCGGTGGACTACTCGCGCACCGCCGCACTCGGCTACGCGCCGCAGATGGCGTTCGAGGACGGCCTCGCCCAGACCGTGCAGTGGTACCGCGACAACCGCGCGTGGTGGGAGCCGCTGCGTGAGCGGGCCGCGATCCCGGGGCGCTGACCCGTGCGCTGGGTAATCACCGGAGCGGGCGGGCAGCTGGGGCAGCGCCTGCTCGCGCAGCTGGCGGCGCGGTCCGAGGACGTTGTCGCGCTGACCAGGGCAGATCTCGACATCACGTCGGCGCCGGCCGTGCGCGAGGCGGTCGCGACACTGCGTCCGGACGTGCTGATCAACGCGGCCGCCTATAACGCGGTCGATGTCGCCGAGACCTCCGAAGATCTCGCGTACGCGGTGAACGCGACGGGTCCGGGACTGCTGGCGTCCGCCATCGCCGACACCGGCGGCCGACTGGTGCACGTCTCGACCGACTACGTGTTCGCCGGGACCGCCACCGTGCCGTACTCGCCGGACGACCCGACCGTTCCGCGGACGGCGTACGGGCGCAGCAAGCTGGCCGGCGAAACGGCGGCGCTGACCGCGCTGCCGGACCGCACGACGGTGGTGCGCACCGCGTGGGTCCACGGCGGGCCGGGCGCGAACTTCGTCGCGACGATGTTGCGGCTCGCGGCCGAAGGAACGGACCCGGACGTCGTCGACGACCAGGTCGGCTCCCCCACCTTCGCCGGGGACCTGGCCGGTGCGCTGATCGAACTGGCCCGTTCGGACGTGTTGTGCGGAGTGCTGCACTACGTGAACGCGGGCCAGGCGTCCTGGTGCGAGTTCGCCCGCGAGGTGTTCGCGCTCGCCGGGGCCGACCCGTCCCGGGTCCACGCCGTGGACTCGGCTGCGTTCCCGCGTCCGGCGCCGCGGCCGCCGTGGTCGGTGCTGTCGACGGATGCCTGGACGGCAGCGGGATTCAGTGCGCCGCGGCCCTGGCGCGACGGCGTGCGCGACTCGGTCGCGGCACAGCGAGGCGGCGCCGGGTGAGGGTCCTCGTGACGGGCGGTGCCGGCTTCATCGGCGCGCACGTGTGCCGGCGGCTGACCGAGCAAGGCGACGAGGTCGTGGCGCTCGACGATCTCAGCACCGGCTTCCGCTCGAATCTGGACGGTGCGGGTGTGACGTTGCACGTCGGGTCGATCCTGGACGTCGAGTTGGTCAGCGAGCTCGTCGCCACGGCCGACTCGGTGATCCATCTGGCTGCTGCCGTCTCGGTCCCCAACTCGGTGGCGGATCCGGTCGGCACCAACGAGGTGAACGTGACCGGGACGCTGAACGTGCTGCAGGCTGCTCGCGCGCGTGCCGTGCACACGGTGCTCGCCTCGTCGTCCGCCGTGTACGGAACCAGCACCGAGGTGCCGACGCATGAAGACCTCGTGCCACGGCCGATCAGCCCGTACGCCGTCAGCAAGCTCGCGGCCGAGTCGTACGGGCTGGCGTTCGCCGAGAACTACCGGCTCCCAGTCCTCGCGTTCCGCTTCTTCAACGTCTACGGACCGTTGCAGTCCCCCGCCCACGCCTACGCCGCCGTCGTCCCGTCCTTCGTCTCGGCGCTCCTGAACGGGCGGCCACTACGCGTGTTCGGTGACGGCAGGCAGTCGCGCGACTTCACCTCCGTGTCCTCGCTCGTCACCGTCCTCGTCGACGCGGTGGAGAGGCGGGTGACCCATGACCGCCCGGTGAACCTGGCCTTCGGTACCAGCACCACCCTGCTTGAGCTGATCGCATGCCTCCAGCGGCTCACCGGGCTCACCGCGACGGTGGAGCATTCCGAACCGCGCGCCGGGGACGTCCGGATCTCGCAGGCCGACAGCACCCTGCTGCGCTCCTTGTTCCCGCAGCTCTCGCCGCACGACCTCGAGGACGGCCTCGCCGAGACCATCGCGTGGTTCCGGGCGACGAACGCCGCGCAGGCGTAGCCGGACTGCTCCGGCCGCGCCGGTCGGTGGCGTCCTGGCCGCGGTCGTTTGCTAAAAGTCGCGGCCTCCGGGAAGCCGTGTCAAACTCCTCAAGTCCGGCGGCTGGCCACTTCCGCACCGTTGGACGGTCGGTTACGGCGCGGCTAACCAACTGCGGGCTCGTGGCCGACGCGAGCTTCGTCGTCCGGACCAGGGTGGAACAGTGTCATACGCGCTGCGACCAGCCGCCGACGGGTCAGCGGACCCGTTCGGCAGCGACCTGCTGTCCGAGGCGCCCCGCCTGCAGTCGACCGATGCGGCGCTGCACAGGCTGCAGTGGGCGAGCAAGTACCGCACCGCGCTGCTCATATCCGACCTGCTGTGCATGGTTGTCGCGACCGTCAGCGGTTACGCGCTCCGCTTCGGGTTCGACTCCTCGGCCGCCACGACGCGCGCCTACCTGACGGTCGGCGGCATCATCTGCGTGATCTGGGTGGTGGCGTTGCAGAACGCGGGCGGCTACGACGTGCGGCACCTGGTCAGCGGGCCCGAAGAGGCCAAGCGGGTCTTGCGGGCCAGCGCGATCACCGTCGGCGCGCTCGCGATCGTCTGTTACGCGACCAGGACTCTGGTCGCACGCGGCTTCGTCATCGGTGTCGTACCGCTCGGCGTGGTGTTGATCCTTTTCGCCCGGCTCGGTGTCCGGCGGTGGGTGCGTGCCCGGCGCGAGCGCGCCGACTGGGTCCATCGGGTGCTCGTCGTCGGGAACACGGCGGCGGCGCGACACCTGCTGTCAGTCATCCAGCGCGACGCGGGCGCCGGCCTGCACGTGATCGGCGTCTGCACCGACGACTCCCCCGTCGGCGCCGAGGTGGCCCGCGGCATTCCGGTCGTCGGCCGGGTCAGCGAGGCCGCGGCGAGCGCGGTGGACGTCGACGCGGCGGTGATCGCGGTCGCCGCCAACGGCCTCGGCCCGGACGGCGTCCGGGAACTCGGCTGGCAGCTGGAAGGCACCGGCCGCGGTCTGGTGATCGCGCCCGCGTTGACCGAGATCGCCGGCCCCCGCGTCCACGTCAGCCCGGTCGCCGGACTGCCGCTGGTATGGCTGGACCAGCCGCAGCTCGGCCGCGTGCCGCAGCTGCTCAAGCGGTCGCTGGACCTGCTCGGTGGCTCGCTGCTGTTCCTGGCGGCAACCCCGATCTACCTGCTCACGATGATCGCGATCAAGGCGACCAGTCGCGGCCCGGTGTTCTACAGGCAGGTGCGACTCGGCATCAACGGCACCGAGTTCAGGATGATCAAGTTCCGGTCCATGTATCGCGACGCACACGATCGCCGCGCGCAGATCCTCGACCAGAACGAGCAGGACGGCGGCGGTGTGCTGTTCAAGATCCGCCGCGACCCGCGCGTGACCCCGGTCGGCCGGTTCATCCGGATGTTCTCCATCGACGAGCTGCCCCAGTTGGTGCACGTGCTCACCGGACAGATGTCCCTGGTCGGGCCGCGCCCGCTCGCCGCGGAGGACTCGATCTACACCGGCTCGGCGCGCCGCAGGCTGCTGGTCCGTCCCGGCCTGACCGGGCTGTGGCAGGTCAGCGGCCGCTCCGAACTGAGCTGGGACGACGCGGTGCGCCTGGACCTGTACTACGTGGAGAACTGGAGCCTGGCGCTGGACTTCAGCATCCTCGCGCGCACCGTCTTTGCAGTGCTCGCGCGCAGGGGAGCGTTCTGAACCGCTGAGGCCGTAGGCTCGACGCCGTGCCGGAGCTGCCGGAGGTCGAGGCGCTCGCGTCCTTCCTGCGCGAGCGGGCGGTCGGCCGTGCGATCGTGCGCACGGACGTCGCGTCGTTCAGCGCGGTCAAAACGTTCGACCCCCCGCTGACCGCCCTCGTCGGAGCGGTGATCGAGGGCGCGTCCCGCTACGGGAAGTTCCTGTCCGTGGAAGTTGCCGGGCTGCACCTGATCACGCACCTGTCCCGCGCTGGCTGGCTGCACTGGCGCGACTCGCTGCCGCCGGCGCCGCCCAAGCCCGGACGCGGCCCGATCGCCCTGCGCGTCCACCTCTCCCCTGAGTTCGACTCGGGGCCGTCCGGCGGGTGGGACCTCACCGAGGCGGGGACGCAGAAGCGGCTTGCGATCTACCTCGTCGATGATCCGCAGCAGGTTCCCGGGATCGCCCGCCTCGGCCCGGACGCGCTCGCACTGAGCGAGACCCAGCTGGCCGAGCTGCTGGCTGATCACCGGGCCCAGCTCAAGCGCGCAATCACCGACCAGACCCTGATCGCCGGCATCGGCAACGCCTACTCGGACGAGATCCTGCACAGCGCACGGCTGTCGCCGTTCAAGATCGCGGCGACGCTGTCACCGGACGAGGTCGCCCGGCTGCACGCGGCGCTGCTCTCGGTGCTCACCGACGCGGTCACGCGGTCGGTGGGGCAGCGGGCCGCGACCCTCAAGGGCGAGAAGCGCAGCGGGATGCGGGTGCATGCCCGTGGCGGGCTGCCGTGCCCGGTGTGCGGGGACACGATCGGCTCGGTGTCCTTCGCCGACCGGTCGTTCCAGTACTGCCCCACCTGCCAGACCGGTGGCCGCGAACTGGCCGACCGGCGCCTGTCGAAGCTGATCAAGTAATCAGGTTTTCACTCGCCGTGACCGGTTACCGCCACCTGAACCGGTCACTCGCAGTGAAAACCTGATCGATCCGTAGGCTGGATGCGTGAACCCGATGAACGTCCCCACGGTCACCGTCGAGGAACTACCGGCCGACGCCCTGGTGCTGGATGTCCGCGAACCACACGAGTGGCAGGCCGGGCACATCGCCGGCGCGGTGCACGTCCCGATGAACAGCGTGCCCGCGACGGTGGCGCACGATCCCGATCGGATCCCGACCGACCGCCGCGTCCACGTCGTGTGCGCGATGGGCGGACGCTCCGCCCAGGTCACCGCGTGGCTGGTCGGCAACGGCTTCGACGCGGTCAACGTCGCCGGCGGCATGCACGGCTGGGAGGACGCCGGCAGGCCGATGGTGGCAGAGACCGCCGAGGCCCCGCGCGTCGTCTGACCGACATGCCACGTCGGCGCGACGATGGGCGTCATGAGCCTCGCGACGGGCCCCGGATGAGGCCCCGCGTCGGGCGGGTCCCGATTCAGCCGCCGGACCGCCCGATGGTGGTCGCGCACCGGGGCGCGTCCCATGAGATCGCCGAACACACCCTGGCTGCGTACGTCGCGGCGATCGACTCGGGCGCGGACGCCCTGGAGTGCGACGTGCGGCTGACCCGCGACGGCCACTTGGTCTGCGTCCACGACCGGACCGTCAACCGGACCTCGGACGCACGGGGCGTCGTCAGCGATTTCGACCTGGACGCCCTGGCCGCGATGGACTTCAGCTCCTGGTACGGGCCGGCTGCCGGTGCCGGCGCGAACGAGCTGCCGCCGGAGACCGCGGACCAGTTGCGGCACGACGCGCCGTACCTGTCCGGCGTGGCGCCCGACCGGGTGACCACCGAGGGTGGCGTGCTCACGCTGGAGAAGCTGCTCGGGCTGGTGCGGGACGCGAGCCGTCCGGTGCGCATGCTCATCGAAACCAAGCACCCCACCCGCTATGGCGGGCTGGTCGAGAAGGAGCTTGTGGAGCTGCTCGCGCGCTTCGGCTGGTCGGGACGCCCCGGCCCGCCGGAGTCGGTGCGCGAGCCGGCCGATCTCACCAACCCGGTGATCGTGATGAGCTTCGCCCCGACGGCGCTGCGCCGCGTGAAACTGCTCGCGCCGGACGTGCCCACCGTCCTGCTCATGGACTGGATGTTCCCCGGCCGCCGCGACGGCATCCTGCCCGCCGGCGTGCCCATCGCCGGGCCCGGCCTGAAAGTGCTGCGTGCCGAGCCGCACTACGTCGAGCGGGCGCACGCGCGCGGCCATCCGGTGTTCGTCTGGACCGTGGACGAACCGGCCGATGTCGACTACGTGCTCGGCCTCGGCGTGGACACCGTGATCACCAACCGGCCGGGCCAGGTGCTGTCCCAACTCGCCGCACATCGACCGAAACCGTTACCTTAATGAACGTATCGGGCACCCTGTGGCAGGGAGCGCAGTCTTACCGTTACCCAACGGGAGGCCCTGGGTACCCCACAGGTAACAACCGTCGCGCGGCTCGTTGGCCGTGAGAGCGAAGGGAACTGCTGCAATGCAGGTGCCGCACGCGACGACGAGTGCTGCCCTGGTGCGGCACGAGCTCAGCGCGGACCTCGCTCTGCACGGCATCGCTCCCGAGTCCATCGAGGAAGTGGTGCTGGTGGCGAGCGAGCTGGTCGGTAACGCCGTCCGACACACCCACAGCCCCGAGGGCACCGGCGTGGGCGTCGACTGGGCGCTGGACGATGCCGGCGTCACGATCTGGGTGTCCGACACGAGCCCGGCCGCGCCCGCGCCCCGGAACCCGGCGCCCAACGAGACCGGCGGCCGCGGCCTGCACATCGTGCAGGCGCTGACCGACAACTGGGGTGTACGGCTCACGAACGGCGGCAAGCGTGTCTGGGCGCACGTGCCGGTCCGGCTAGTGCGCGGCGAGCCGGCGATGTCAGGTCGGTAGGCTGCGCATCACCCGCAGCGCCACACTTGATCACCTGGCAACTTGTCCGTTCGTACTTGCTGCCACCCGACGCTTCTAACGCGATGATCTTGGCCGTGCTTTGCTTCCGTCACGAAGGCAGCCGGTGCCTTCAAACGTAGAGCGCTGCCACAACCCATCACACGGTCGCGCAGGCGAAAGCCTACGCACTCGGAAAGTACTACGGGCCTAATTCGTACACGATTGGGGACGAGCAACGATCAGCGGATGGTCAACGTGGACCAGTTGCACGAACCACGTGACCTACACCGAGGCGACCGTGGCGATGAAGCAGTATCCAAACCCGCTCGTGGCCAGCCCAGTAACCGACCAGGGCCGACCGACCACGACAACAGGGGTTTCTACAGGCGGCACACAACCGGACGCGACCTGTCAAACGGTGCCGCTAGGCATGGTTCAGCCGGACTCGTGGTGGAACCCGGCATCCTGGAGCTGGGGCAAGATACTCGGCAACACCTGGAGCGCAATCTGGAACAACTGCCTGAGTGGGGCGGTCAAGGGAACGGTGGGTACCGCTTCCGGGGCGCTCATCGTCAATCTGATCCTTCGTGGTGGCAAAGTCTTTCTTGGTCCCGAGGGATACGCGGCCATCGCCATCAGCGGCTGCGTCGTCGACCTGTTGTGGTGAGAGCTGCATGAATCGCATTCTCGAATTGGTCGGGCTTCGACGTGGTGAAGACTCGGTGCCGATCGGACGGACTCCCTTCGCCGTCAAGCTGGCGGTGGCCGCCATCGCGGTCGGCGTAATCATCATTGTGTCGAAGTTCGGCTTCTGACCATCCGGCCAGCCGTGGGTTTCCGTCCTCGTGAAGCCCACGGTTGGCCCGACTTCGCGCAGCGCAAGCCGGCGCTGTCAGGTCGGTAGGCTGCGCATCACCCGCAGCGCCACCGAGAGCGTTGCCAGGTCGACCTGGTCCCGGTCCAGCGCCGCTCGGACGGTCGTGCGGGCGCGCTCGACCCGCTCGGTCGTCTCGGCCGTCCACGCCGCCACCCGCTCGTCTGCCGAGAGCGTGTCGTCGGTACCGCGCAGCACCGCCGTGGTGATCGCCGACAGCGCCGCGTACACGTCGTGCCGCACCGCCGCGCGGGCCAGCGTGGTCCAGCGGTCATCGCGGGGCAGCTTGGTGATCGCGGTCAGCATCTCGTCCACGTAGAACTGGTCGGACAGCGCGAAGTGCAGCTCGGCGATCTCGTCGGCGGAGTGCTCGCTGGCGTTCGCGATCTCGACCACGTCCAGCAGCAGGAACGTGCTCAGCAGTTCGGCCAGCCGCAGCGACAGGTCCCGCGGCAGGCCCAGCTCGGTCAGCCGCTCCGTTTCGTCGCGGATGTCCGCCAGCTCGGCCCCGCGCACCAGGTCGGTGATCCGCGGGCCCAGTGCGCGCAGCGTGGGCGCGAACCGGTCGATCTCGGCGGCGACGTCCGTGATCGGGAAGCGCACGTCGACGAACCAGCGCGTGGCCCGGTCGACGAGCCGGCGGATCTCCTGGTGCGCAGCGTGCTGCGCGGCGACCGGAACCTGGTTGTCGAGCGACTCGATCTCGGCCCATAGCGCGGACAGGCCGAACACCTCGCGTACGACGCTGTACGCACGGGTGATCTCCGCGGCGTCCGAACCGGTCTCCTCGATCGCGCGGTGGACGAACGTGGTGCCGCTGCGGTTGATCATGTCGTTGACGACGACGGTCGTGATGATCTCGCGGTGCAGCGGGTGGTTGGCCAGGTCGTCGGCGAACCGCTCGGCGATCGGCTTCGGGAAGTAGCCCGCGAGCGCGCGCGCGAACCAGGGCTCGTCCGGCAGGGTCGAGGCCTGGATGTGCCGCGTCAGCGTGATCTTCGAGTAGGCGATGAGCACCGAGTTCTCCGGCGACACCAGGCCGTGCCCGTCGGCCTCGCGCTGCTCCAGCTCGGAGTCGGACGGCAGGAACTCGATCGCGCGGTCCAGCTCGCCGGACGCTTCCAGCGCGCTGATGAACCGCCGGTGCACGCTGACCAGCGCCGGGTCGAGCTTGCGCGCCATGCCGAGCAGCACGTTCTGCTCGTAATTGTCGCGCAGCACCAGCTCGGCCACGTCGTCGGTGACGGATGCGAGCAGCTCGTTGCGCTCGTCGCGCGTGATCGCACCGGATGCCACCGAGCGGTCCAGCAGGATCTTCAGGTTGACCTCGTGGTCGGACGTGTCCACGCCGGCGGAGTTGTCGATCGCGTCGGTGTTGATCCGTCCACCCAGCCGCGCGAACTCGACACGGCCGAGCTGCGTGCAGCCCAGGTTGCCGCCCTCGCCGATCACCTTGACGCGCAGCTGGTTCGCGTCCGCGCGTAGTCCGTCGTTCGCCTTGTCGCCGGCCGCGGTGTGCGGTTCGGTGGAGGCCTTGACGTACGTGCCGATGCCCCCGTTCCAGAGCAGGTCGACGGGTGCGAGCAGGATCGCGTGGATCAGCTCGACCGGCGACAGCTTGCTGATTCCCTCTGCCAGACCCAGCGCCTGGGCGACCTGCGGCGTGATCGGGATCGACTTGAGCGTGCGCGGGTAGACGCCGCCGCCCTCGCTGATGAGCGACGTGTCGTAGTCGGCCCAGCTGGACCGGTGGAGCGCGAACATGCGCTGCCGCTCGGCGAAGGACGTTGCAGCGTCCGGGTTCGGGTCGAGGAACACGTGCCGGTGGTCGAACGCGGCCACCAACCGGATGTGCTCGCTCAGCAGCATCCCGTTGCCGAACACGTCGCCGGACATGTCGCCGATGCCGACGACGGTGAACTCCTGCGTCTGCGTGTCGATGCCCATTTCGCGGAAGTGGTACTTGACCGACTCCCATGCACCGCGCGCGGTGATGCCCATCGCCTTGTGGTCGTAGCCGACGGATCCACCGGACGCGAACGCGTCACCGAGCCAGAAGCCGTAGTTGATCGCGATGCCGTTGGCGATGTCGCTGAACGTCGCGGTGCCCTTGTCGGCCGCGACCACCAGGTACGGGTCGTCGCCGTCGTAGCGGCGCACCCGCGGCGGCGCCACGACCGTCTGCACCCCCTGGCTATCCGTCATGTAGTTGTCGGTGACGTCCAGCAGGCAGGAGATGAAGATGCGGTAGCAGGCGATGCCCTCGGCCAGCCACGCGTCGCGGTCCACGCTCGGGTCGGGCAGTTGCTTGGGGACGAACCCGCCCTTGCTGCCGGTGGGGACGATGACCGCGTTCTTGACCATCTGCGCCTTGACCAGGCCGAGGATCTCGGTGCGGAAGTCCTCGCGGCGGTCGGACCAGCGCAGTCCGCCGCGGGCCACCGCGCCGAAGCGCAGGTGCACGCCTTCGACGCGCGGCGAGTACACCCAGATCTCGTACATCGGGCGCGGCGCGGGCAGGTCCGGCAACTCGCGCGGGTTCAGCTTGATCGCCAGCGCGCTGCGCAAGCCTTCGGGCACCTGTCCGCCGTCGCCGACCTGATCCGTCCGGTACGCGTTCGTGCGCAGCGTCGCGCGGACCAACTGGACGAGGGAGCGCAGGATGTGGTCCTGGTCCAGGCTGGCGACCCCGGTCAGTTGCTCCTCGATCCGCGCGACGATCGCCTCGCAGCCCTCGGGGTCGTCGGGCCGGTCCGGGTCGAAGCTGGCCTCGAAGAGCTCGACGATCCCGCCCGCGATCGCGGGGAAGTCCGACAGCGCCTGCTCGATGTAGCCCTGGCTGAACGTGGTGCCCGCTTGGCGCAGGTACTTCGCGTACGCGCGCAGCACGTTCGCCTGCCACCAGGTCATCCCGGTGCGCACGACCAGGGCGTTGAAACCGTCCTGCTCGATCTGCCCGCGCCACAGCAGCCGCAGCGCGTCCACCACGTTCGCCGAGCGTGTCTCATCGAAGTCGACGCCGGCGGGCAGCCGCAGCCCGAAATCGTAGATCCAGACGTCCTGCGCGTCCGCGAGCTCGAACTCGTACGGCCGCTCGTCCAGGACCTCGATGCCCATCTGCGTGAAGATCGGCAGCGCCCGTGCCAGCGAGACGGCCTGGCCGGTACGGAACACCTTGAGCCGCCGGTCGGCGTCCTCGTCCGGATCGGTCGGCGTGTACAGCTCGAAGGAGAGCCCGTCGTCGGCCTGCAGTTCGTCCAGCGTCAGCAGGTCGCGTGCCGCCGTTTCGGGACCGAAATCCTCCTTGTACGCCTCGGGAATCGCGCCGGCGAAGCGCCGCTGCAGCCGCTCGGCGGTGCCCTCCCCGTGCTGCTGTTCGATCAGCTCGTAGACGTCGTCGCTCCAGCGCCGGGTGACCCGCGCGACCTCGACCTCGACGCTCGCGCGGTCGGGGGATGCCGGTTGGGTGCCCGGGCGGACGGCGATCAGGAACTGCATGCGCGCCAGGTTCAGCTCGACGATGCGGTCGTCGCGGCCGATGATCTCGCCGGGCCAGTTCCGCTCGATGACCTCCTTGACCCGTCGGCGGGTCTCCGGGCCGAACCGCTCGGACGGGAAGTAGACCAGCACGCTGACGAAGTCGCGATTGAGATGGATGCGGGCGAAGACGCCCACCTTCTTGTCCTCGGCGCGCGCGACGACCAGCTGGGCCAGCCGCAGCAGGTCACCGGTCGGCGCCTCCAGCAGCTCGTCGCGCGGCAGGGTGCGCAGCGCGGCCAGCAGGCGCCGCCCGGAGTGGCTGTCCGCGCGCACACCCGAGCGCAGCAGGATCTCGGCGATGCGGCGGCGCACGACCGGGACGCGGCCGACGAGTCCGTCCTCGGCGTTGGTGATCAGGCCGAGGAACACGTGGATCATGTGCTTGCCCTGGACGGCCGGCGGGACCACGGTGACGCAGTCGTAGCGGACGGAGCGGCGCACCGTCGACACCAGCGGCGACTTGAAGATCACCAGCGGGGCGCCGCTGCGGTACGCGGGCAGCAGCTCGATGGGGGAGATGCGGGCGTTGCCGCGCAGCACGCCCTCGACATCGGCGTCGCGCGCGCGGGCCTGCGGGTTGGCCAGCTCGTTGGCCGAGTACGCGGCGTGGCCGAGGATCATGTAGTTGCCGTCGGCCAGCCAGCGCAGCAGCTCGCCGGCCTCCTGGCTGGTCTCGCGGTCGAAGTCGCCGGGGTCGGCGCGCAGGTCGTCGGCGAGCTGGCGCAGCCGCTGGTACATCGCGGGCGTGTCCGCGACCGCGAAGTGGACGTCCGCCAGCACCCGGCGCAGGTTCTCGGCCAGCTGGTCGTGTCGGGCAGCCGGGATCGCGCCCGCCTCGACGTACATCCACGACTCGACGATCGCCTGGTCGGGTACGTCCGCATTGTCGTCGATGTCGAAGACCCGGGTGAGGCGCCCGTCCGGCGCCCGCTCGACGACCAACTGCGGGTGCAGGATCCGCTCCGCGGGCTCGCCGCAGCGGTCCAGCTCCGCGCGCACCGAGTCGACCAGGAAAGCCGCGTCCGCGGTGACGATCTCGATGACCGTGGTCTCTGCGTCCACATCGCGGATGCGCACCAGCGTCTCGCCGTCGTGCCGGGTTGCGCCGAACTCCAGGTTCTCCTTGGCGATCCGCTCCAGCGCCGCCTCGTCGTGTCCGCGTAGCTGGCTCGCGGCGTGGGCGAGGTAGCGGCGGGCGAACGCGTCGGCGTCCGGCCCGGCCGGCAGGTCGATACCCGGGCGGGTGTCGGTCATTGCTGGTCACCTCGTTGTGACATGCAGTGGACGTATCTGTCCCCATCCTTGCACCAGTGCGGTTGCAGGCGGTGACGACACCGCCCAGCACCCCGGTGCGTCGCGGAACGATCAGGACGGCGCAGGATGTCTCGCGTGAGAGAGCGCAGCGAACGAACAAGATGGCAGAGCGCGTTGAGAGCCTCGTGGCGGACCGAGGGACGAGGGCGGACATGAGCATGCATGACTCGGCGCGGCCGCGGCCGCTGCCGACCAGCGCCTCGTACGGCATCACGGTGCGCCTCTACTCCGCGCCGTCCGCGTCCGTCGTGGGGGCGCTGGCCACCGCGGTCGGGCACGCCGGCGGGCTGGTCACCGCGATCGACGTGAGCGAGTCGCGTCCGGACCGGATCACCGTGGACGTGAGCTGCTCGGCGTCAAACGGCGAGCACGCCGCGGAGATCGTCGAGGCACTGCGGGCCGTGGACGGTGTCACCGTGCACCGCGTTTCGGACCGCACCTTCCTGCTGCACATCGGCGGCAAGATCAGCGTCGAGTCGAAGGTGCCGCTGAAGACGCGTGATGACCTCTCGATGGCCTACACGCCCGGGGTGGGCCGCGTCTCGCTGGCGCTGGCCGAGCATCCCGAGGACGTCGCGAAGCTGACGATCAAGGGCAACTCGGTCGCGGTCGTGACGGACGGCTCGGCCGTGCTGGGGCTCGGCAACATCGGTCCGGGCGCGGCGCTGCCCGTGATGGAGGGCAAGGCCGCGCTGTTCAAACGCTTCGCCGGAATCGATGCGTGGCCGATCTGCCTGGACACGCAGGACACCGACGAGATCGTTCGTATCGTCCGGGGCATCTCGCCGGGCTTCGGCGGCATCAACCTCGAGGACATCTCGGCACCGCGCTGCTTCGAGATCGAGCGGCAACTGCGCGCGTCGCTGGACATCCCGGTGTTTCACGACGACCAGCACGGCACTGCGATCGTGGTGCTGGCGGCGCTGACGAACGCACTGCGCTGCGTGTCCAAGTCACTCGATTCGGCGCGGATCGTCGTTTCGGGCGGGGGAGCGGCCGGGACGGCGATCGTCACCCTGCTGCTCGCGGCGGGCGCGTCGCACGTGCTGGTGTGGGACGTCGAGGGCATCCTCTCGCCGACCGATCCGTCGCTGAACCCGGCGAAGTCGGCGCTGGCCGCGGCGACGAATCGGGCGGGCGTGACCGGAGACCTGCACGACGCGCTGCGCGGCGCGGACGTGTTCATCGGGGTGAGCGCGCCCGGTGTCCTGCCTGCCGAGTGGATCACGGACATGGCTGAGCGGCCGGTCGTGTTCGCGCTGGCCAACCCCGACCCGGAGGTCGACGTCGACGCGGCGCAGGAGTACGCCGAGGTGCTCGCGACCGGCCGCAGCGATTACCCGAACCAGATCAACAACGTGCTGGCGTTCCCCGGCGTGTTCCGCGGGCTGCTGGACGCGCGGGCGCGCGAGGTGACCACTGCGATGCTGCTCGGTGCCGCGGCCGCGATCGCCGGCTGCGTCAGCGACGAGCAGTTGAATCCGACGTACATCGTCCCGTCCGTGTTCGACCCGGCGGTGCCGACGGCCGTGGCCGCGGCGGTGCGCGCGGCGGCCGGCCCGGTGAGCGCCGCCGACAGCGAGGAGCACCACGGCCTGCTCTGAGCTTCGTCTCCAGTCGGCCTCTCCACCTTGGGGGAGGTGCGGCCGGGAGCGTCAGCTGCCCAGGCGGCCGGGCCGAGCCGAGGGCGGACGGGAACCACCGCGGGGCGATTGGGGTCTGCTAGCGGTTGGGCCAGCAGAGCCCGATGTGTCGAGCTATGCATCCGGCAAGTCCGTGGTCTGCTCGCGTATTTGCAGGCAGAGCGCCGTCGGGGTCTGCTGGCCTTCCTGCATGCAGAACCCGAGCTCCCGACTGCCTTCCCGTCGGGTTCGGCCGGCCGCCACTGCGGCACCATCTCGCCGCGTGGAACCTGCCGGCGCTCCGGAAGCGTCACCACCTTCGACTGGGAGGCGGTGCGCATGAACCGAAACAGAATCCGGGCGGCGCTGGTGACGGCCGGTATCGCAGCGATGGCCGTATTGGCCGGCTGCAGCTCGTCCGGCGGCGCGGCGAACTCCGCGGCCGGCGGTAAGGCGGACCAGATGGCCGGGTCCGCGCCGGAGGCAGGTCGGGGCGCCGCAGTCGCGAACCCGGCCGCCGGTGCGGCGGGCTCCGCCCCGAACGGGGACACGCACTTCGGCGGCGTCAAGCCCGGCGCCGGCGGCGCAGCGGGCGCGACGGACACCGACACCGCAGACGTCACATCGCTGGCGCTGATCAGGACGGCCAGCTTGGAGGTGCGCATCGCCAAGGCAGCGGGTGTGGCGCACGCGGCGGACGAGGCGGACCGGATCGCGGTCGCAGCCGGCGGCACGGTCTACAGCGACGACCGGACGGCGGGCAAGTACGCCTCGGCCTCGCTGACGTTGAAGGTGCCGCCGCAGTCGCTGGAGCCAGTCCTCAACCAGCTGGCGGCGCTCGGCAAGGAGGTCCAGCGCACGTCCAGCACTAAGGACGTCACCAGCGAGGTCGCCGACGTCGCGTCCCGCACGCTCAGCGCGCGCAAGAGCCTGGCCCGGTTACGGGCGCTGTACACCGAGGCGACCAAGGTCGGCCAGGTGATCGCGATCGAGTCCGAGATCGCGACGCGCGAGGCCGACCTGGAGTCCCTGGAGGCGCAGCAGCGGGCGCTCAGCAGTGAGACCGCGACCTCCACGATCAACCTGTCGCTCATCGCGGCGAAGCACGTGCCGCCGCCGGTCAAGCCGCATCACTCCCGCGGCGGGTTCATCGGCGGGCTGACGCACGGCTGGGACGCGTTCGTCACAACGATGACGGCGCTGGTCACCGCGCTGGGCGCGGTGCTGCCGTTCCTGCTGCTGGTCGCGTTCGCCGGCGCGATCGGGTGGCGCTGGCGGCACCGGCTGCGCAGGCCGCGCCCGTCCGAGCCGTCCGCCACCCCCTGACGTAGCCGCCGATCAACTGCCGCGTCAGAGGACGGCGCGGGCAGCGGCGGCGGCCTGCAGGAAGGCGTCGTTCTCCTCGCGGTTGCTGATGGTCACGCGTACGCCGGCACCGGCGAACGCGCGCACGATCACCTTCTGCTCCTCGCACGCCGCGGCCCACGCAGCCGTCGCATCCCCGAGCGGGAACCAGACGAAGTTCGCCTGCGTCGGCGGCACGTCGTAGCCCAGCGCGGCCAGTTCGGTCACGACACGCGCGCGCTCCTCGACGATGGATGCGACGCGTGCCAACAGTTGCGACTCGGCCTCCGGCTCGAGGCAGGCGAGCGCGGCCTGCTGGGCAACCGTCGTCACCGCGAACGGCACCTGGGTCTGCCGCAGCGCCGCTGTGAGCGCCGGATCGGCCGCGATCGCGTACCCGACCCGCAGCCCGGCCAGCCCGTACGCCTTGGAGAAGGTGCGCAGCACGATCACGTTCGGGTGCTCGTCCAGCAACGTGGTGCCGTCCGGAACCGACGGGTCGGAGACGAACTCGCGGTACGCCTCGTCCAGCGCGACCACCACGTGCGGAGGGACCGCGCGCAGGAACGACACCAGCTCCTCGCGGCGCACGGCCGTCCCGGTCGGGTTGTTCGGGTTGCAGACGAACACCAGCCGGGTGCGCTCGGTGATCGCGTCCGCGAGCGCCGGCAGATCATGCGTGAACTCGCGCAGCGGCACCTGCACCGAGGACGCGCCGCTGACCGCGGTCAGGATCGGGTAGGCCTCGAACGAGCGCCACGCGTAGACGACCTCGTCGCCGGCGTCGGCCACCGCCTGCACCAACTGCGTGCACAGCGACACCGAGCCGCAGCCCACGGCGACGCGATCGGCCGGCACGCCGAACTTCGCGGCCAGCACCTCGGTCAGCTCGACCGACGCGCTGTCCGGGTAGCGGTTCGCGACCGGCAGGAACGCGGCTACGCGCTCGACCACGTGCGGCAGCATCGGGTAGGGCGTCTCGTTGCTGGCCAGCTTGATCGCACCCGGGACGGTTCGGCCCGGAACGTACGCGGGCAGGTCACCGAGCACGGGGCGCAGCTGAACGGTCACTGTCGTACTCCTGTCGTCGGTCGGCGGCGCCCGTCGCGGTCATGACCGGCGTCCTGCCGGCGCGGCGCGGACGGACGATCTGCCGGCGGTCGATAGCGTTCCACGCGCGCCTTGCGTCCCTTGATGAGGGTGGCGGACAGCGCCGTGATCACCTCGTCGACGGACGCGGCCGGCACCTCGACCGTCGAGAACTTGTGCGTGATCTCGATGGCGCCGATCTCGCGTCCGGTCACGCTGGACTCGTTGGCGATGGCGCCGACCAGATCCTGCGGACGGATCTTCGCGGCGTGGCCGAGACCCACGAAGATCGTTGCGGACGGCCCGCCGCCGCGCGCCGGCCGTGCCGGTTTGCCACTGGAAGATCTGTCCGGCTTGGGATTCCGGTCTGTGGAACGTCCTGTCGAACGCCCGGCTGAGCGCTCCGGCGGCGCGGCGGACAGCGACGGGATGTCCTCCTCCGCGGCTGCGGGCGTGCTCGCCTCGTGCGCGAGCCGTACCGCGGCGAGCGCGATCTGCATCAGGTCGTAGTCGCCGGAGAGGTTGTCGACCACGACGCGGAACTGCTCGTAGTCGTTCTCGTCGAGCGACTCCTGCAGCGCGGCGCGGGTGAGTTCGAGCCGCCGGGTGCGCAGGTCGGCCACGGTCGGCAGCTGCTCGATCGGGATCTTTCGCTTGGTGGCCGACTCGATCGTCTTCAGCAGCCGGTGCTGCCGCGGCTCGACCAGCGTGATTGCGACGCCGGCGCGGCCGGCCCGCCCGACGCGTCCGACGCGGTGCACGAACGCGTCCGGCGCCGACGGGACGTCGTAGTTGACGACATGGGTGAGCGACTCGATGTCCAGGCCGCGGGCGGCGACGTCGGTGGCGACCAGCAGCTCGGCCGCGCCGCTGCGCACGCGCTGCATGACCTTGTCGCGCTGGTCCTGCGTCATGCCGCCGTGCAGCGCCTCGGCTCGGTACCCCCGCGCCGTCAGCGTTTCGCTCAGGCTGTCGACCTCCTCGCGCGTGCGGCAGAAGACGATCGCGGCCTCGGGCGCCTCGACGTCCAGCAGCCGGCCCAGCGCGGCGGGCTTGTGCGCGCGCGGCACCAGGTACGCGACCTGCCGCACGCGCGGCACCGCGGTCGCCGGCTCCTCGCGGTGGATCTTCACCTTCACCGGCTGGCGCAGGTAGCGCTTGACCAGCCCGTTGATGCGCGCTGGCAGCGTCGCTGAGAACAGCACGGTCTGCCGCTGCTCGGGCAACGCGGTGAGGATCGCCTCGATGTCCTCGGCGAAGCCCATGTCCAGCATCTCGTCGGCCTCGTCCAACACGGCGATGCGCAGCGCGTCGGTCGGCAGCGTCTGGCGGGTCAGGTGATCGATCACCCGGCCCGGAGTTCCGACGACGACGTCCACGCCGGTCTCGAGCGCGCGGATCTGGCGCCCGATCGGCTGGCCGCCGTAGATCGGCAGCACGCGCGCGCCGAGCTCGCGGCCGTAGCGGTGGATCGCCTCGGACACCTGCATCGCCAGCTCGCGCGTCGGCACCAGGATCAGCGCGAACGGTCCCGGCGCGCCCGGCTGCACCTCGTTCAGGATCGGCAGCGCGAACGCCGCGGTCTTGCCGGTGCCGGTTGCGGCCTGGCCGAGCAGGTCGGCACCGGTCAGCAGCGGGCCGATCGCCTCGCGCTGGATCGGTGTCGGCTCCTCGTAGCCCAGCGCGTCCAGGGCGCGCAGCAACTCGGGCCGAAGACCCAGCTCGGCGAAGGTGGTCGGCGCGTCGGCTTGGCTCACCCGTCCAGCATTACAGATTGCCGCGGCGCTCCTGCTCGCGCTCGATCGCCTCGAACAGGGCTTTGAAGTTGCCCTTGCCGAAGCCGAGCGAACCGTGCCGCTCGATCAGCTCGAAGAACACGGTCGGACGGTCGCCCACGGGCGCGGTGAAGATCTGCAGCAGGTAGCCGTCCTCGTCGCGGTCGACCAGGATGTTGCGGCGCTTGAGCTCCTCGATCGGGACGCGCACCTCGCCGATGCGTGCGCGCAGTTCGGGGTCGTCGTAGTAGGACGCGGGGGCGTCCAGGAACTCCACGCCGCGGGCCCGCATCTCGTCGTAGGTGCGCAGGATGTCGTTGGTGGCCAGCGCGATGTGCTGGCAACCGGGCCCGTTGTAGAACTCCAGGTACTCGTCGATCTGGCTCTTGCGCTTGCCCGGGCTCGGCTCGTTGAGGGGGAACTTGACGCGGTGGTTGCCGTTCGCGACCACCTTGCTCATCAAGGCCGAGTAGTCCGTCGCGATGTCGTCGCCGACGAACTCGGCCATGTTCACGAAACCCATGACCCGGTTGTAGAACTCGACCCACTCGTCCATGCGGCCGAGCTCGACGTTGCCGACGCAGTGGTCGACGGCTTGGAACAGCCTCTTGTCCGGCATCGTCATCGTCGAGGTCCGCGGCTCGTAGCCGGGCAGGTACACGCCGTTGTAGCGGGACCGGTCGACGAGGGTGTGCCGGGTCTGGCCGTAGGCGGCGATCGCGGCGGTGCGGACCGTGCCAGTCTCGTCGGACACGTCGTGCGGCTCGGCCAGGATCGTGGCGCCCTGCGCCCGCGCGTGATTTATGCATTTGTCGACATCGGGCACCTCGAGCGCCAGGTCGATCACGCCGTCGCCGTGCGTGCGGTGGTGCTCGGCGAGCGGGCTGGACGGGTCCACGGCGCCCAGGATCACGAACCGCGCCGAACCGGCCTTGAGCACGAAGCCCTTGTGGTCGCGGTTGCCCGTCTCCGGGCCGGTGTAGCCGACGAGTTCCATGCCGAACGCGTGCTGGTAATAGTGCGCGCTCTGCGTCGCGTTGCCGGACACGAACACGACAGCGTCCATGGCCGTGACGGGGAACGGGTCGCGCTGGGCGTCGTAGTCGACGAGGCCGACCAGCTCCTTGAGCCGGTCCAGGGTCAGCTCGGCGGCGCGCTCTTCGGGGGTCAGTTCGACACTGGTCATGCGTCCAGGGTGACCGGCACCGCCGCGCCTGTGCAAGGTGTGGCGAGCAGGGCGGTCACCCTGCACAGTATGCCCAGTCAGTGGCCGATCCGACTGGACAGATTGTTCAGCCGCGGATGGCTGCGGCCGCGGCGATCACCGCGAACACCGCGAACAGCACGCCGGCGGCGCGGTGCACCAGGTGCAGCGGCACCCGGCGCACGACCAGCTTGCCGATCAGCGTGGCGAGCACTGCAACCGCCACCAGCGCCACCCACGCTCCGACCGCCGTCGCGAGCGCGTGCTCGAAGCCGTCCTGCCGCGCGACCAGGCCCGCCGTCGCGATCTGGCTGGCGTCGCCCCACTCGGCGGCGAACAGGACGCCGAAACTGGTCAGCACGATCCGTCCGAAGCTCGCCGCCTCCCGTTGTTCGGCCAGCTCGACGTCGTCGTCCGCGGCGTCGAGGGATTCGCGGATGAGCAGCGCAGCACCGACGGCGAACAGCGCGGCCACCACCGCCTCGACGGCGCGGCGCGGCAGCAACGTGATCAGGCCACCGGCGGCCGCGGCGATCACGCACTGGACGGCGAACGCGGCGGCCACCCCGACCAAAACCGGGCGCGGCCGGTAGCGCGTCGACAGCACCAGCGTCGCGACCAGGGTCTTGTCCGGAAGCTCGACCAGCAGGACGACCCCGAACGCGATCGCGGCCGCGATCAGGAAGGTCACGAGAGGCCATCCTGCCGTGTCGCCGCCGAATCGGGCCCACGCGCCCCTAGCCTTGGTGACGATGTCCACCTACGTCGCGGTCTTCGCGCTCGTGCTCGCGTACGTCGCCCTGGTCGCGGCGTACTTCGCGCTGCGCACGCTGGCCAAGCTGCGGCGCTCGTCGGCCGTGCTGGGGCGGGGGCTGCGCGGTGAGCGGATGCGCGAGTCGCTGGTCGAGGCGGTGAACCGGCAGGCCGAGCTGACCGCGGTGACGCGCGAGGAACTGGTGGAGCTGCGCGCGGCCGTGGCGGCGGCGCGGGACGAATCGCGTGATGCAGCGACCGCGGCCACGGCGGCCGTCGCGGCGTCCGACGTCGCCGTGCCGACCGTCGACACGAGCGGGCTGCTGCGCCATGTGGCGCTGGTGCGCTACGACGCGTTCGACGGCATGTCCGGCCGGCTGTCCTTCTCGCTCGCCCTGCTGGACGAGTCCGGCGACGGAGTCACGATCAGCGCGCTGGCCGGCCAGAGCGACACCCGGGTGTACGCGAAGGGCGTGGCCGGCGGCAAGCCCGCCGATGCGAAGCTGTCCCCGGAGGAGCACCAGGCGGTCGACGCCGCACTCGCCAAGCGCCGCGGCCTGCTGGCGCGCAAGGCCGGCTGAAATTCAGTGCCGAGTGGCGCGCTAAGGCGTCCAGTGGCGCGAAATATCGCGCCACTCGTGGGGGTTTCGCGCCACTCGCGGGGAATTGGTGGCAACCGGTGCGGCAGGATGGCGCGGTGACCACGCTCGCCTTCCTGGGTCCCGAGGGGACCTTTGCGCACGCGGCGTTGCTGCAGCTGCCGGTCTCGTCCGGCGCGCGGCTGCTGCCGATGGCCACGGTGCCCACGGCGGTCGACGCGGTGCGTTCCGGGGGCGCGGACGGAGCCCTCGTCCCGCTGGAGAACTCGGTCGAGGGGGCGGTGCCCGCGACCCTGGACGAACTTGCCAACGGTGCGCCGCTGGTGATCGCGGAGGAGACCTACCTGTCCGTCGCGTTCGACGTGCTGACCCGCCCCGGCACTGCGCTGACCGATGTCCGGACAGTGGCGACGCACCCGCACGCCGAGGCGCAGGTGCGCGGCTGGCTGCGCGCGAACCTGCCGGACGCGCAGCTGACCCTCGTCGGCTCCACCGCCGGCGGTGCGCAGGCCGTGGCTGCGGGGGAGTTCGACGCGGCGATCAGCGCGGCCGCGGCCGGTGAGCTGTACGGGCTGACCGCGCTCGCGCACGACGTGGCCGACAACGCCGGCGCCGTAACGCGCTTCGTCCTGCTCACCCGGCCAGCGGCCCCGCCGGCGCCGTCCGGCAACGACCGCACCACGCTGGTCGCCTATCTGCGCGAGGACCACGCCGGCGCGCTGCTGGAGATCCTGACCGAGTTCGCCGCGCGCGGCGTGAACCTGACCCGCATCGAATCCCGCCCGACGAAGGGGCGCATGGGCGACTATTGCTTCTCGATCGACTGCGAGGGGCACGTCGCCGAGCAGCGGGTCGGGGACGCACTCGCCGCGCTGCATCGGGTCTGCGCGGACGTGCGCTACCTGGGCTCGTACCCGCGCCGCGACGGCAGGCAGGGACCGGTGCCCGCCGGCCGCACGGACGACGACTTCACCGACGCGCACACCTGGCTGGCCGCTGTCCGCACACACGGGAGGGGCTAGCCCAGCTGCAATGGCGTCAGACAGACTCGGACGCGGACATGATCATTCGCGTCGACCAGCGCTGGATCGGCGCCGGGCGGCAGCCGCTCAACTACGAGGGCCAGTCGGCGTAGTTGGGCAGGTAACTCAGCAGGGGCAGCCTCTCCTGCTCCGCTGACGGCCGGTTGAGGTCGATGCCGTCCTCGATGAGGCGGGCGCGGGCGCTGGCCGCGACGCTGGTCTCGGCGGCGTCGATAATCGCAGTCAATTCGCGCGTGTCGAGCAGCGCCAGCAGCGCGATCTCGAGATTGTGGCGAACCGTGGGCGCGGGGTGGTCGAGTAGTTCGACAACCAGTGGCGCATCGGCTGTGGTGAGTAGCGGGGCGAGCGACACGGCGGCCCGGTTCGCCGTCACGGCGGCGTCCGTCGCGACGGCGTCGAGCAGCGCGTCGATCAGCGCTGCGCGTTCGTCCGTGGCGAGGGCGCCGGGGTCGAGGTGACCGATGCCGGAGGCGGCCGCGAGTCGCAGGTAGCCCTCGCTGCGGATTCCGCGCAGCAGCGCGGCCACCCGCAACTCGTCCGGGATCACCGTGGGGTACATGAGCAGGTTCGCGACAGCCTGGACGTCCGTCCAGCTTGCCAAGACGTCCGAAATCCGCTTGTCGTCGAGCGGCAGCGATTCCGCGAGGGCGCCGTAGGCGTCGGCGAGATCGTCGAGGTCGGTCGCCGCGAGAAAGTCATCGAGAGCGCCACGGCTCACGTCCACGCCACCTTCGGGTCCGGGTTTGGATTCCACAAAGTCGCGTCCTGCGCCTGCTCCTGCCTGACCTTCGCCTTCTTTCCGAAGGTCTGCTTGAGCAGTTTGCGGACGATCGCATGCGGAACGGCGATTCCGGCGGTGTCGACGTAGCCGGTGCCAGCGCCGTTGGGCACCCAGTGTTGAGCATTGATCAGCCCGAGCACTGCCGCGGCGCCGAACTCGTCGCAGAAGCCCTTCCACACGGTGTCAGTCTTGAGGAACTCGGCCGACTTCTTCTCGTTGCGGACCATGTTCTTGTCCAGGCCGTCGAGGAACTGCTGTGCGGTGAGGCCGGCATCGACGCCCCAGCCCTGCACCTGGAAGCTCATGTCCAGGCCGTCCTTCTTCAGGAACGAGAGGAACTGGACGAAGTGCGTCGCGCTCGGGTTGTAGTGGCCGCTCTTGTTCGACATCCAGTCGATCTTGCCGGCGGTCACCTTCATCTCGCCGCCCATCGAGACGTCCTGACCGGCCAGCAGGCTGGAGTGGTGATATTTGCCGATCTTGTGCGAGGCCATGTGGATCTCGTTGTTGGCGCTCACTACAAAGATCTCGACACCGAGGCCGGAGTGGTGCGTGACGCTGTCCTTGGTATCGACGAGGGTCTTCGGTCCATCGTTGCGGTGCATCTTGCCGCCGCCGAAGAGGACCTTCGTCTTTTCCTGCTTGTCGGCCGTCTCGTCGTACTCGACCTTGCGGCCGGAGATGTCGGCGAGCGTCCCGTCCGCGCTGACGGGAATCTCTTCTCGCTTCGCGATCTCCAACAGTCGCTGGTAGCGCTCGTCGATCTTCGCGCGGGCCTCGTCTCTGCTCATCGGCGTGAGCGCGGTGAACAGCGCGCCCGGACCGTGCGGCCCGGCGATGCGGAACCGTTCCTTTATCTCGTTGAGACGCACGTCGTCAGCGGGGTCCATGCCCGACAGATCCTCCAGCGCCTGCCAAGACTTCTTGATGTCGGTACAGAACCCGTTGACAGCCCCCCGCAGGCCGGGGTTGGGCGTGGTGCGTTCCTGCTTGTAGTCCTCCTTCAGCTTGGCGACCAACCACGATCGGTGCGGTTTGGTGGTGGGCACCTCCGCGACGACGGAGAGGAGTACCGCCGGGGTGACAGGCGGCCCGAAGTTCGCCCGCTTTGCGGCAGTGTTGCCGACGGGCGCGCTGGCATCCTTCGCGCCGGAGCCGCCCTTGCTTTGCGCGGATTCAGTAATCGCCCGCGCGTGCTTCTCCTTGAGTTCGGCGAAGGTATAGCGGTGGATCATCTGGCTGACGTGCTCCGGACCGACGGCCGGCCTCGCCGGCGCGGTCGATGACCGCGTGGTCGCGGCGCGGCGGCGCAGGGTACCTACCACCCGCGCCGCCGTCGCCTCGGCCGACGCTTCGGCCGGATCGTCTGCGCGGCCGATGACCGCCCCGGAGTTCGATCCGCCGCCCTGCTGCATCACGTGGGCCAGCTCGTGAGCGAGCAGATGCTGTCCGGACTGCGAATGCGGTGCGTAGCTGCCCTGGGTGAAATAGACATCGGTCCCGTGGGTGAACGCGGTCGCCTGTACCGAGCGGGAGATCTGGTCCGCTTCGGCGTCGGCGTGCACCCGGACGCCCGAGAGGTCGGCACCGAGCTGTTCCCCGAAGCGCTCGGCGACATCGGACGGAAGCGGTGCGCCGGTTCCGCGCCGCCGACGCAGCGTGTCGGCCAATCCGGTGGAGATCTCGCTGCCGCCCAGCGGATCCTCGGTCACGGGCGCGGACATCCGGGCCAGGCCTGCCACGGGCGCCGGGGCGGCGATCACACCGGGCGCCACGGTGAGGTTTTCGACGCGGTCCGGCCGTCCGTCGGCGTGCCCGTCGCGTTGCCGCGTCAGCTCGTGGGTTGGCACCGTCTGACCCTCCGTCCGCGCCTGTTCGCGCGCTCACGCTACGCGCCTCACGCCCAGAACACACCAGTCTCGGCAGATCGGATTCCGCGGCAGCCCACGGGAAATGTGGAGGAATCCCCCAATCGCGTCGCCGTCGGCGCCGCCGACCGGGCGTGCTGGTGCAGAACTCGTCAAATCGGAGCAGGTTGGTATCAGGCGCCTGGGACGAAGCCGTGTTCGGGCAGGACCCGACCCAGCTTGCGGTATTCGCCCAGCGTCGCGGCCACGACGTGCCGCATCCCGACCCGCTCGCCGGCGCTCACTGCGTCGTAGGCGGCGGCCAGCACGATGTTGCGGATGTCGCCGCCGGCCAGTTCGGCCTCTTCGGCCAGGTAGCCGACGTTGACCGGATCCGCGTCGTCCAGCTCCGGCAGTAGAGCGAGGTGGTGCTGCCACAAGCGACGCCGGATCGCCGGATCCGGGTCCGGGAAGTTGATGATGAAGCTCATCCGGCGCGAGAACGCCCGATCGAGGTTGCCGCGCAGGTTGGTCGCCAGGATCGTGATGCCCTCGAATCGCTCCATTCGCTGCAGCAGGTAGGCGATTTCCTGGTTGGCATAGCGGTCGCGCGCGTCGTGCACCTCCGAGCGGCTGCCGAACAGCGCGTCGGCCTCGTCGAAGAAGAGCACGACGTCCAGCGCCTCGGCCGCCTCGAACACCTTCTCCAGGTGCTTCTCCGTCTCGCCGATGTACTTGTCGACGATCGAGGACAGCTCGACCTGGAACAGATCGACCGACAGCTCCTCGGCGATGACGTGTGCGGCGAGCGTCTTGCCCGTTCCGGGGTTGCCGGCGAACAGCGCCGCGATCCCGCGTCCGCGCTGCAGCGGGCCGTGCGCGTCCACCTCGTCGCGGTGCCGCCCCCACCGCACCAGCCGCTGCAGCGACTCGAGCACGTGCTCGGGCAGAACCAGATCGTCGAAGGTGGGGCCCTCGCCGGGCAGCGACGCGGCCTCGCTGGTCATCGATGCCCGGTCGCCGCGCATTCCCTGGGCGCTCGCGATCCGGCGTACCGCGGCGCGCACGACGGCCGCGTCCAGCTGCTCGCCGCGGGCTTCGGACAGGGCGTGGGCGTACCGCGCGGTCTCGGCGATGTCGTCGGGCGTCATCCGCAGTGCGAGCAGCGTCTGGCGCAGCTCGGGATCCCGCTCGATCAAGCCGGCCAGCGAGCTGGCCCGCCACGCTGTCTCGCGCTCGTGCACAGTCAGCGGCGTGGCGTCGACCAGCAGCGGCGAGCGGGGCAGCCAGTCGGCGTTCCAGGCGCAGCGCCCGGAGGCGATCACCGGCACGGCGGCCCGGGCGAGTGCGTCGAACGCGGCCGGCGCACCGGAACGCTCGGCGAGCGCCTCGGCGCCGACGACCACCAGCGCCCGGCCGAGCAACCCGGCCAGGCGCGCGGCACAGGACATCGCCTCGTCCGGCTCGTGCCCGGACGGGATCAGGTGAGCGTCCACCGCGAGCCAATCCAGCCCGAGAGACTCGAGCGCGCCGAGGGCCAGCGATCCGCCGGCGGCACGCGGTTCGGAGCGGACCCACACCAGCTGGGCGCCGTGCTCGACCGCGCGCGCGACCTGTTCGCT